>JBDHVF010000033.1:0-21833 GCA_039809605.1 Polyangiales bacterium
GAACCCCGGGCACGGGCGCGCCTCGCGAGAACCAGCCGCGACGGAGGGCGGACGTTCAGCGTGCGGAAGACAGGTTGTGAGGGCGGGGCGACGTCGAACCATGACCGTACGAGGTCATATCAAAGAAGAGCTCCGTCGGCGATCCCGGCCCCAGCAGACACTCGCACCTTCCGTCACGAGAACCAACTTTACCTGCTCGACGAGGAGAGAGTGCTGACCTTTTGAGCACGCTCCGCCGGCCGCAGCGTCTGCTAGCCCTCGACAATGGAGCGCTCGGGGCGCTGACCGAGACAACGACGGCTACCGATGCTCCTGGCCAACGGGGCGTGCGGTCCGTGAAGGTGGCGCTGCGAGGGGCCAACGCGATGCGGCGGTCGGCATCTAGAACCAGTACGCGGGGGCTCGCACAAGGTCGTAGACTTTGCTAGGATCTCAAGTCGGCCATGAATGATACCTCCCCCGAAGCGGACTCCCGATATCACGCGCTCCTCCGGCGCCTCACTCCTGCTCAGCGGTTGGAGGCCGCGATGCGGCTGAGTCTGGGCGTGCGAGAGATGGCCATCGCGGGTATCCGGCGTCTCCATCCTGGCATCAGCGAGGATGAGCTTCGAGTTCGTCTGACGGTTCGTCTGTACGGTTCTGCGAGCGCGCAGAGGCTGTTCGGCTGGGTTCCGGAAGACGCGAGTTGAGCCATGAGTAGCTCGACGGACGTCGGAAGCGCACTGGACGTGGCCCTTCGCGTGGCCGCAGCTCTCGAAAGCGTCGGCTGCGAGTATTTCGTAGGTGGGAGTGTCGCCAGCTCACTGCATGGGGAGCCGCGCGCGACGAACGACATCGACATCGTCGTCGCCTTGGCGCCCTACCGCGTCCAGGCGTTCGCCGAGACGCTTGGGAGCGACTTCGAGGTCGATCAGGACATGCTCCGCGATGCAATGGCCCATGGCGGCTGTGCCAACATCTTCTACCTCCCGATGGTGACGAAGGTCGACCTGTTCGCACTTGGCTCGTCCCCGTACGACGAGGTCGAGTTCAACCGCCGCCAGCGGATCACGGTGCGCGCATCAGGAGAAATCCTGTTCGTGAAATCGCCAGAGGACACGATCCTTCGTAAACTTCTCTGGTATCGAGATGGCGGTGGAGCGTCTTCGAAGCAGTGGCGCGACGTCGTTGAGGTGCTCCGCATCAGCGCAGGACAACTTGATGAAAGCTACCTGACGAACTGGTCCGAGAGACTGCGTATTGGAGACCTGCTGAAGAAGGCGAGAGACCAGGCAGCAGCGAAGAGAGATCAGTGACATTCAGGTCCAACGAGCCGATGGTGGCGACCGCAACCACTCAGTTCGCGAACTGCTCACGTGAGCAGAGGCGGCAGACCAGTCGGCCATTCAGCGGCCGCAGCGAACAGAGTCATGATCCGAGCGACGAGCAGCGGTCTACGGCAACGAGCAACGGAAGAGCGCGAATCGAGCCATTGGCGGCGCTCGCGAGTAGCGGTCGATGGACAGTGGGTACGCGAGGAGAGAGAACCGTGAAAATCAAGACGGCAATCAAGGCGGGTTTCGTCATCAATGGCAACAATGATGAGAGCAAGCATAAGACGGGGTCGTAGGCGCAACTCGGGTGTGACCAGATCAGAGCAGTGAGAACAACCCGCCAGTGGAGACAGCGCTCTGTGGGGGCCATGCGTCCACGATGAGCTGGGGTTGTTGCGCGGGCGTGGACTGATCACCTCACGACACGGAGTCACGCCCGTCTCACTGTGGCGGCACTTCTGGCGGCCATTAGCCGGATTCGGAGGCAGCAGGTGCTTTCGCTGGATAGTCCTCGATGGTCAGAGCTGAGGCACGCCTACGGAGCGGCGAGCGATACACCTTCGCTGCTTCGACAGCTCGTGACATTGCCTTCGGGTCGTCGAAGTGCGGAACCGTGGTTCAGCATCTGGAGTTCCCTCGCTCATCAGGGCGACGTGTATTCAGCGTCATTCGCCGCCGTGCCCCACGTCGTAGCCGCTCTGGAGACCGCGCCCGCCAAGGCTGACTTCTGCTACTTTCAGTTCCCCGCATGGGTAGAGGTGTGCCGCAGCCGGACGCAAGAGCCTATCCCATCGGACCTCGAGCCCTCATACAGGGAAGCGTTGGCGCGTCTGCCGAAGCTGGTCGCTGAGGCCGCGACGGAGGCGTGGACCCCAGAGCTGCTGTCGTGTGCGCTCGCTGCCATTGCTGCGGCCAAGGGCTATCCTTCAGTCGCAGAAGCAGCGTTGGAGCTCAGCCCAGAGGTCGCAGAGCAGTTCATGAAGTGGCAGCGAGAACAATAGAGGAGCCACAGGTCGTCGCGTTCGCGCCGTAGGACGACACTCGCTCGGCATTTCAAGAGCTCAAGGTGCGATAGGGTCGGCGAACATAGGAGTAGAGTCGATGGACCCCGCGGCGGCAGACCGGCCACCCGTCAGGCTTTGGATGGATCGATAGGAGAGAGCCCGATGAGCGACGAACAGACGGCACCCGAGACGAAGGGTGTCACGGTGAAGCTTCTCGCAACGGTGGACCTCGGCCCCGAGATCGAGGGCATGGCAGGGCGCCAGCTTCGAATGCGTATGGTGACCATCGAGCCGGGAGGCGTCTTCGGCCCGATTCACGACCACAAGGGCAGGCCGGGCACCGTCTACATCCTGCAAGGGACGATCACGGACCATCGCGATGGCGTCGCTACGGACTACGGGCCGGGCGTGGGATGGCCCGAGGACAGGAACACCACGCACTGGCTCGAGAACCGAGGAACGATTCCGGCGGTGGAGATCTCCGTCGATATCGTCAGGCAGGAGTAGACTCGCTCCCCGAGGTTCGACGCGTTGCACGGCCGTCATCCGACACACGGTTCGACATGGTCGGAGCGTGAGCGCCGCTCCATCCAAGAGGTCACGATGAATCCGAAGAAGGTAGCGAAGAAGCCCGCCGGTGCCGCGGCGACTGACAAGAAGTCCAAGGGCTTCACGGGTGACGAACGGGCCGCGATGAAGGCGCGCGCCCGCGAGCTGAAGGCCGGCGAGGAGGACGGGGAGGGCGAGCTGCTCGCGAAGATCGCCGAGATGCCGGAGCCCGATCGCGCCATGGCGACGCGGCTCCATGCGATCATCAAGGCGAGCGCGCCGTCGCTCTCGCCGAAGACCTGGTACGGCATGCCCGCGTATGCGATGGGGGCCAAGGTCGTCTGCTTCTTCCAGAGCTCGCAGAAGTTCAAGACGAGGTACGCGACGCTCGGCTTCAGCGACGGGGCGAAGCTCGACGAGGGCGCCATGTGGCCGACCTCGTTCGCGCTGAAGGACCTGACCACGGCGGAAGAGGCGAGGATCGCCGCGCTCGTGAAGAAGGCGGTGGGCTCGTGACCGAACGAGACGTCCTTCGCATCGAGCCGCACTACTTTCGTATGCAGGAGCACCAGTTCCGGCTCGTGCGCCATCTGGACGACCGCGCGCCGTCGGGGTGGGGAACGCAGGCGGACCTCGCGCGTGGTGTGCTGTCGTTCGTCGAGCTCGAGTCGCATCGGGTCGTGCTCACGGTACCCGTTCGTCTGCTCGGCACCTCGCGCGTCGGTGATCGAGCCTGGACCTGGGGATGGGCGACCGACCTCGCGCGGCGGAACCCCGCGCTGGTGAAGGGCTTCGACGCCCTGCGCGCGCTCGCCCGCTCGCATGGCCATGGCGAGTTCGACCGGGCCGATGCCTTCGTTCCGAATGGTCCGCACGGAGCGCGCGTGCTCTCGATCACGTCAGCGGGGGCGCTCGGGCTCTGGACCTACTTCGGCTACACCGACAACGTGAGGGAAGAGGGCGTCATCCTCGGCATCGAGGCGTGTCCCGAGGTCGATGCCGTACCCTTCGACGGGCCTGCGCGCGTCGACATGATCGCGATGTGCCTCGGCGCCGCTCCGTTCGACCTTGGCGAAGCGCTCGCGGCGTACCTGGGCCCGCCGGTGCGGCGTGAGCCCGATGGCGCGACGGTGTACCCGTTCCAGGGCTCGGAGGAGCTTCGAGTCGGGACCGACGACAACGGCGACGTGTACCTGGAGACGGAGCTCGGGCCTGGAGCGAGCACGAGCTGAATCGACGACATGAACGACGACGAGATCGAGGCGCTGCTCTCGAAGATCTTTCACCCCTCGCGGGCGCGGCGGCGGACGGTGGGCGCGATCTACCGCGCGTGCGACGACGCGTTGACGGGCAGTTACCCCTCCGAGGTGATCGAGGGCTGGTGGCTCGGGCGCGAGAGCGCGCGCTACGACGAGTACGAGGCCGCCGCCGTCGCGTGGGAGGCGCTCGCCGCGCGCGGGCTCATCCCGATGGACTGGTGCGACGACCCACGCCGCCAGTTCGCCACGGTGCCCGCGCCGGTGTGGTGCGCCCGCTGCGGTCGCGGCGGGTGCGCTCACTCGTTCGAGCAGCGGCGACGCGTGCCGTGGAGGCTCCGCGACTGCGCCGTGTTCGCGAGCGACCCCGAGGGCGTGCGCGCGGCCGAGGCGCTCGCCGAACAGCTCTGCCGCGAGGCCGGCGAAGCCTTCGATGCGGGCGTGTCGTGGGCGACGCTCGAAGCCCACGCCGCGGTGCTCGTGGGCGGATCGTACGAGGCGCGTCTCCTTGCGCGCACGGTGCCCCCGACCGAGCGCGCGCTGCTCGCAACAGGCTACGCGTTCAGCGGCACGCGCCTCGGTGTCGCGCTGCTCCTCGCCGCGCTGGTGTGACGGGTCACGCGCCTCGCTCGAAGCTCTCGCGAACTGGTGCTCACGCGACCGGGAGGGGTACGCTCATGCCGATGGTCACGCGCTCGTCTCTCCCCGTGTCGATCGAGTACCCGGTGATCCCGGACCCGAAGGGCTGGGTGATGAGAGACGAGGACAACATGTCCGAGAGTCCGCTGCACCGCGGCGCTTCGAACGAGCTCTGCGCGGTGCTCTCGCACTGGATCGAGCGCACGGGGCGCGACGCGGAGGCGGGCTGCAACCGCGGCCTGCGCTGGGACCCCGAGCACCCCACGTGGGGCGTCGACCCCGACGTGTACCTCATCGAGCCCGCGCCTCCGCCCGAGGCGAGCCACATCTCGCTGCGCACCTGGGAGCCCGGCGTGCACCCGCCGCGCGTCGCCGTCGAGGTCGTGAGCGAGAACAACGCCGAGAAGGACTACCAGGTCGCTCCCGACAAGTACGCCGCGAGCGGCACCTACGAGCTCTGGGTGTTCGACCCGCTGCTGCTCGGTCCCGCCGTGCGCGGCGGCCCGCACCTGCTCCAGGTGTGGCGCCGCAACGCGCGAGGGAGCTTTCGGCGGGTGTACGCGGGCGAAGGACCGGCCTTCTCCCGCGCGCTCTCGGCGTGGATCGTCATCGTTGACGGAGGCACGCGCGTTCGCGTCTCGGACGACGCCGTGGGCACGAAGCTCTGGCCGACGCCCGAAGAGACCGAGCGGCAGCGCGCGGAGAGCGAGCGGCAGCGCGCGGAGAGCGAGCGGCAGCGCGCGGAGAGCGAGCGGCAGCGCGCGGAGAACGAGCGACAGCGCGCGGAGACCGAGCGGCAGCGCGCCGATCCGTTGGATGCCGCGCTGCGAGCTCTCACCCCCTACGCGCTCGCGGCGTTGCCCGAGGCGTTGCGCGAGATGCTCTCGAAGCGTTGAGCGCCGTCAGGTCCCGCGCTCTCGGCGCCCGTCGGCGTGCACCGCGAAGCGAGTCTCACCGCGGTCGTGCACGGGGCCGTCGCTCGGCCAGGGCCAACCGCCGAAGCGGGTGCGCTGGTAGTCCATGAACGCCTGACGGATCTCCGCGGGGGAGTTCATCACGAAGGGGCCGTGCTGCACGACGGGCTCTCCGATGGGGCGCCCCTGGAGCAGCAGGAGCTCGGCCTCGTCGGGGCCGTTCTCGAGCGCCACCGCGACGCCCGGGCGCAGCTCGATCGCGTGCCGCGCGAGCACCTCGCGCGCTGCGATACGCACGCTCGACCCGCGGAAGAAGTACAGCGTGCGGTTCGTGGTCGCCCCCACGGCGGGCATCGTGAAGCGCGCGCCGGGTGCCATCTTGATCGTCCAGATGGCGACGTCGCTCTCGGGGCGCGCGGCCCACGACTTCGGCGGCGGCGACGGAGGCAGCGCGTCTCCGATGCGCCCCGCGACGACCGTCACCTCGGTGACGCGGCCGCGCTCGTCGCGCGCGACGTGCTTCGGCACCGTGTCTCCCCAGAACATCGTGAAGTGGGGTTCGACCATCTTGTCGGCGCGCGGCAGGTTCAGCCAGATCTGAAACAGCTCGAGAGGGTTCGGGGCCTCGCGGTCGACGAGCGGGAACATCTCCGCGTGCTGGATGCCTCGGCCCGCGGTGAGCCACTGCACGTCGCCGCGCCCGTAGCGCGCCGTCGCGCCGAGCGAGTCGGAGTGGTCGACGAGGCCGCGCCGCACCACCGTCACCGTCTCGAAGCCCCTGTGCGGGTGCTGCGGAAAGCCGGGCACCACATCGCCGTGGTACATGCTCCAGCCGTCCTTTCGCGAGAAGTCGCTGCCGATGTCTCGACCCGCGAGCGAGGTGGCAGGGCCCATGCGCTCGTTGGCCGAGGGGTACGCGTCGTCGTGGTGCACGCAGAACAAGAAGGGGTCCGGCGTCTGCCACGGAAACCCCAGCGGCTCGACCTTGCGAACAACTGCTTCGTCGCTCATGGCGCACCAACGTGTGTCGGCGTTCGCGTCGCACAACCGCGGCGCCGCGCAACGCCGCGTTGCGGCCGAGGCACCCTCCACGCGCTCACGGCAGGCGTTGCAGAAGGCCGTCCCTGAGCATGCGCTGGAGCAGCGTGCGGGCGCGCTTCCAACCGACCGAAGGGCCCCACGCAGACGTCTCGCGCGCGACGAAGCCGTTGCGACGCGCGAAGAGCATGCGGCCGAACTCGTAGAGCGCCGGGTCGTCGAGCCGAAGCTCCTGCGGCCCGCAGCGGATGACGTACGCGACGCGCCCCGCGGCGTCGTCTTCGAAGCCCGCCGTCACGGCCTCGTCGTCGAACCACCGGAAGATCGCGAGGCGGTCTTCGGGCTGCACCGGGTCGCGCGTAGGCTCGGTGGGAACGTCGAGCCCGTCCGGCGCCACCAGCACCCCGCGGTCGACGAGGGCGCGCAGCGTGGCTCCATCGACCGCGGCGCCCTGGCGAGCGCGCACCTCGGAGAGCACCACCTCGGTGGGCCTTCCGTCGAACGCGTCGAGCGCGTCGACGAGGTCGGCGTCGAGCAGCACGGGCTCCGACGCCGCGTACCACGACGCGACCCGGAGCCTGCCGTCGCGCATGCGCTCGACGTCGAGCGGCGCGCGGCGCAGCACGGGGGGCGAGGTGGGGTCGGCGAGCGCGGCGAGGGCACGCTGCGCGCGGCGCTCGAGCAACGGGCCCGACGCGCCCAGCGTCGCGCGCACCTCGCTCCATGAGAGCGACGACGCGCGCTCGCCGCAGGCGCGGTAGAAGCGCTCCTCGTGGCCGTAGAAGCGGCCCCAGAGGCGTCGCGCGTCGGGCTCCGAGAGGGCGCCGTCGGCGTCGGTGAACGCGCGCAGCTCGCCGCGCGCGAGCGAGCGCACCTGGCCCTCGTCGCCCACCAGCGCGTCGAGCGCGTCGGGGTCGAGGCCCTCGTCAACCGCGCAACGGAGCGAGAGGGCGGTCTCGACGGCGCGGAGCAGGTCGCGCGTCGACTCCCAGAAGCGCGAGCCTTCGATCGCCCGCTGCTTGCGGCAGAACCACGTCGCGCACGTGGCCGCGCGGTGCGACCACACGGTGCATCGCTCGCTGTCGCCCGAGAGGTACGGGCAGCGCAGCGCCGGGTCGCGCCCGAAGCCCTCGTGCGCGCGGTCGTAGCGGTCGTGCCACGCGGGCGAGGGGCCGAGGCCGAGCGGCGTCGCGCCGAGCCGCTTCGCGATGCGCGCGCGCACGCGGTCGCGCCCCTCGGCGAGGCCGGGCGCGTCGTCGGCGAGCAGACGCCCGACGGCGAAGTTCGGGAGCTGCGGGAGGTACGTGCAGCACTTGAGGTCGGGCCTGAAGCGCTCGCTCTCGCGCAGCAACGGGTCGGTGCCCATCGCGCAGCGCTCGCAGGTGGAGCGCGGCTCGTCGGGCGCCGGCGCGCCGAGCGCCGCGCGCAGCCAGTCGTCGTAGAGCGACGGGATCGACGACATGGCCTACCGCGCGCGGCGGAGCCAGCCGTCTTGATGGAACGAGAAGAGGTTTCGCTTCCAGAGGTCGTCGCGCACGAACTCGGGGTGGGCGCGCAGGAAGTCGTCGACCGCTTCGAGGGGCCCCGGCCCGAACGAGGGCGCGACGGGGTGGCCGTTGACGTTGGTGTCTTCGACGACGAGGTACGAGCCGGGCTCGACGAGGGACCAGTACGCCTCGAGCTCGGCGGCGACGTGGCGCTTCGAGTGGTCGGAGTCGAGCGACACGAGGCCGGGGCCCCCCGGCACGAGCGCGCGCACCTTGGCGACGACCTCGGGGTCGACGGAGCTGCCCTCGATGAGCGTCACGCGCGGGTGCGTGATGCGCCGCGCCTCGTCGGTGAGCTTGACGTCGACGCCGATGACCTTCACGTCGGGGTCGGCGCCCATCATGTCGAGCGTGTGCGCGAAGAACACCATCGAGCCGCCGAGCGAGACGCCCGTCTGCACGATGAACCTCGGGCGGTGCCGCACGACGAGCTGCTGGTAGAGCATCATGTCGAGGGGGCACTGCTGGATCGTGAACCCGAGGAAGGTGTTCTTCTGCCAGGTGTCGGCGCTGTCGTACCAGACGCGGTGGAACGAATCGATCACCCAGCGCCGCAGCAGGTGGTCGGGGACGAGCGCGAGGAGTCGGGCGATGCGCATGGGCGCGGGACTCTACCCGCGGCCGCCGCCTCGCAGCAACGAATCGCGCTCAGCGCGCGAGCACGCGCTCCCACACGGCGCACGTGCGCTCGACCATCGCAGCGATCGAGAGGTCGCGCTCGGCCCTCTCCCTCGCCGCGTCGCCGAGTGAGGCGCGCCGGTCGGGGGTCATCGCCACGAAGCGCGCGATGCCGTGGGCGATGTCGGCGGGAGACGTGCCCGCGAGGCGCAGCCCCTCGACGCCGTCGCGCACGAGCCCGTCGCGGTCGGCGGGGGGAGAGACCAGGGCGGGCGTCGCGCACGCGAGCGCTTCGAGCACCACGTTCGACATGCCCTCGTAGAGCGACGCTTGCAGCACCCCGTCGGCCGCCGCGAGGAGCCTCTCGGGCGCGTCGACGGGGCCCGTGAACGCGATCACCTCGGCGAGGCCCTCTTCGGCGATGGCCGCGCGCAGCGCGTCGTCGAGGGCCTTCGACGCCACGCGCCCGGCGAAGAGGACGCGCAGGTCTCCGAGCGCCCCGTCGCGGCGCAGCGCGCCGAGCGCCCGCACGATCGCGAGGTGGTTCTTCTCGGCCGACATGCGCGCGAGCACCACGAGGGCGGTGCCTCGCATCGAGAACGCCGCGCGGGCCTCGGCGCGCTCGCCGGGCGCGAGGGGGCGAAAGCGCGCGGTGTCGACGCCGTTGGGCACCACGTCGATGCGCGACGCGGGGATGCGCGCGCGGCGCACGAGCTCGTCGCGCGTTCCCACGGAGTTGACCACCAGCGCGTCGGTGAGGCCCGCGGTGAGGCGCTCGAGGCGCGTGTCGCGCGGGTTGGGCACGCCCTCGCGCACGGCGCTCACCATGCGGCCCACGCCCGTCGCGCGCACGGCGAGGCGGCCGTAGATGTTGAGCAGCCCTCCGAAGGTGTGCACGATCGCGGGTCGCTCGCGCCGCAGCGCCGCGGCGAGGCGGGCGCCGGTGAGCGGGGTCGATCCGTTCGCGGAGCGGAGGTCGATGCGGGGGCCCGCGCCGAGGTCGAGGCCGTACTCGTCGGTCGTGTCGCAGAGGGCGACGCGGGGCTCCCAGCGGGCGCGGTCGAGGCCGCGCACGAGCTCGACGAACTGACGCTCGGCGCCGCCGCGGTGCAGCGACGAGATGGCGAGGAGCACCCGTCGGGTCACGCGCCCGCCACCTCGGTGAAGGCGCTCACGAGCGTCTCGGCGCACACGTCGACCGAGTACGTCGACTCGACGAGGGCGAGGCCTCGGCGGCCCATCTCTCTGGCGCGCTCGCGGTCTTCGTAGAGCGTGACGAAGTGGCGGTACCAGTCGTCGTCGGTGCGCGCCGCGAGGCCCACGTCGCCGCGCGCGAGCACCTCGGCGTTGACCCCCACGGGGCTCACCACCGCGGGGCGCTCGGCCGCCAGGTACACCAGCATCTTGGCGGCGCACTTGCCCCGCGCCCACTCGGTGTCGGGCAGCGGCATCACGCCGACGTCCATGGCGCGCACCTGGGCGGGCTCGCCCGCTTCGGTCCAGCGTTCGAAGCGCATGCGGGGGATCTTCACGCCGTCGAGCGGGCGATCGGCCACGACGAGGAACTCCGCGTCGTCTCGCTCGCCGAGGAACTGCGCGAGCGGCCGCTCGAGCGCGCGGAGGAAGGGGTAGTTGCCCGAGGTGCCCGTCCACCCGACGGTGAACCTCGCGGCGCCGCGCGGCGCCGCGTCGACGCGCCACCGCGCGGGGTCGACCGAGGTGGGCACGACCCACGTGCGCTTCGCGTGCGGGCGGTAGTGGTCGGCGAGGAACTCGTTGCCCGCGATCACGCCCGCGCACTCGCGCACGATCGACTCGGAGAAGTCTCTGGGGCCGTTCATCCAGATCGCGTCGTCGACGTCGAAGAGGCGACGCTCGGGGCGGCCGGCGCGGTGCTCCCAGGTGCGCTCGCCGGAGACGAGCTCGCGCTCGAGCCACACGAGGTCGGCCTCGGCGGCGGCGCGCAGGCCCTCGCGGCGCCCGTGCAGAAGGATCCGTCGCCAGAGGGCCGCGGGCACGTAGAACGGGCGCCCCGTGAACTTCTCGGGGCGGCTCGCGTGCTCGCGCACCTCGACGCCCCTCGACGCGAGGCGAGGGATGTACTGACGCACCCGGAAGCGGCTCGACGGGGTGTGCTCGCCCGACGTGAGCGCGACGACGCGGAGCGGGCGGCTCACGGCGCGCACGGCGGCGACGGGGAGGGGACTCGAAGCTTCACGCGCGCGAACATACACCCTCGCGCCGCGTGCGAGCCCCCGCGCTGCGAGGGAATGGGCGTGCAACACGGGCGCGCTGTGGTGTACTCGCGCCCGTGCCCTCGGCCCGCGCCCTCGTAGTCTCTCTCCTCGCGTCGCTGCTCTTGAGCCTGCCGCTCGTCGCGCCGTCGCTCGGTCGATCGCTCGCGGGGCTCCCGCTCGTGTTGCCCGCGGCGGTGGCCGCGCTCGGCGTCGTCGCCGCGCTCGTGGGCGTCGCGCGTCGCGCGTCGCCGGCGCGCGGGCCGGACCCGATCTGGGCGCTCCCCGTGGCGACGGGCCTGTCGATCGTCCCGCTGCTCGAGATGTGGTCGAGCGCGCGCACCAACGGGATCCTCGTCGGCGGGCTCCTGCCCTTCAGCGACGCGGGCGACTACCTGCAGGGCGCCGAGCGGCTCCTGACGCTGGGCTCGCTCGACGGGTGGAACAGCCGACGCCCGCTCAACGCCGCGCTCCTCGCCGCGCGCCTCTGGCTCGGCGACCACGACCTCACGCGCGCGCTCGTGCTCCAGTCCGCGCTCTTCGCCGTCGCCGCCTCGCTCGCAGCGCGGGCGCTCGCGCGCGACCTGGGCGCCGCGGCGGGGTGCGCGTTCCTCGGGGCGGTGTCGATCTTCGCGGCGATCTTTCTGCCCACCACGATGAGCGAGAGCCTCGGGCTCACCCTGGGCTGCCTCGCGCTCGCCGCGCTCTGGCACGCCGCGCGCTCGCGCAGCGCCGCGCACCTCGCGCTCGCGATGGCGGTGCTCACGCTGGGCCTGCAAGCGCGCGCGGGGCCCTTCACCCTGCTCCCCGCGCTGCTCGCGTGGACGTGGCTCGACGGGCGCGGCGAGGCGCTCGCGGACCGCGCGCGTCGCACGGGCCTCGCGGCGCTCGGCGGCGCGGGCGCGTTCGGGTTCAACACCTTGCTCCTGCGCGTGCATCACGGCGTCGCGGGCGGGGCGCAGTCGAACTTCTCGTACACGCTCTACGGCCTCGCCGCCGGGGGCGCGGGCTGGGAGCGAGCGGCCAGGGACCACCCCGCCATCGCGGCGATGCGCGAGGCCGACGCCGCGGGCTTCGTCTACGCCCGCGCGGGCGAGCTCATGCGCGCGCACCCGCTCCTCTTCGTGAAGGGCCTCGTGGCCAACGTGGGCGCCCTCGCGGCCACGCTCGGCACGCCGCTGCTCGAGAATCGCCCCGCGGGCCAGTGGTGCGCGCTCGCGGCCCTCACCGCGGTGATGGGGCTGACGGCGCGCGCGGCCCTCGCGCGCAGGCCCGGCGACCGCGCGCTGCGCATGACCTACGCCGCCGCCCTCGGGCTCGCGGCGTCGGTGCCCGTGATCTACATGGACGGCCGCGAGCGCGTGTTCGCCGCGGGCTTTCCGCTCGGCGTCGCGTCGATCGTGGCGACGCTCGCGGCGCTGCGCCCATCGCTGCCCGTGGCCGGGGTCGACGACGCGCGTCGAGACATCCGCGCGCCGCTCGCGCTCGCGGGCGCGCTCTGCGTGGCCGCGTTGATGGTGCCGCGCGCGCCGGTCACGCGCCCCCCGAGGCCGGTGTGCGCCGAGGGCGAGCGGCCCGTCGCGCTCTGGACCCCGCCGCTCATGCCGCGCCTCGACGTCGTCGCGGGCGCCGGGGCCCCGTCGCTGCCGCGCGTGCCGCGCGAGACGCTGCGCCGGGGCGTCGCGCACGACCCCAACCTCGGCGACAACGACCTCGGCGCGCCGCTCACCGACGTGCGCGAGGGGACGTCCATCTGCGCCACGCTGGACCTCGTCTCCGAGCGCGTCGAGTACTGGGAGCTGCCCGCCTCGCTCCCGAGGGCGCCGGTGACCTCGGGGTGCGCGCGCCGCGCGTCGGGCTCGAGCCACAGCCTCTACGTGGTCACGGTCCGCTGACCTCTCGCCGTCGGCGACGGACCCGCGCGCGCACCACGCCGAGCGCGCCCTGAACGATGGCGCGCTCGGCGGGCTCGAGGCCCGTGGCGAACACCGCGGCGAGGTAGGTGATCGCGCCCGCGGCGGCGCCGCCGAAGAAGCGCACGGCCACGTCGTCGGGGAGCATGGACTGCGCGGCGCGCGCGGCGGCGAGGGCGACGGCGCCCGCGGCGAGGGGCTGCACGAGCCCGCGGGAGAGGCCGTGGGCGCCGGTCTTGAGGTACGCGATGGCGAGCGCGAGGCCCTCGGCCACGACGAGCGCGACCATGAACGAGAGGGCCGCGCCGTCGATGCCCCAGCGGGGGATGAGCGCGCGGGGCACGACGAGCTGCAGGGCCACGGCGACGCACGCCGCGAGGATGTTGTAGCGTGTGCGGCCGCTGAACACGAGGGCGTAGACGGGCAGCGACAGCGCGCTCACGAACTGCCCGAGCGCGAGCAGCGCGAGGGCCGTGCGCGCGTGCACGAAGCCGCGGCCGAAGACCGCGAGCAGCCCGTCGCCGAGGCCCGCGAAGAGCACGAGGAGCGGCGTCGCGAGCAGCGCCACCCAGCGCACCTGCCGCGCGAGGAACGCGTTCATCGCGGGTCGGTCGCCCGCGTCGAGCAGGGCCGGCAGGCGCGCGGCGACCACGGGGTAGAACGCGCCGCGCACCTGGAAGATCGACACCGCGTAGAGCAGGCAGGCGTTGTAGGCGCCCACGTCGGCCTCGGTCGCGTAGCGCAGGAGCCAGAACGCGTCGATGCGCCCGCGCAGCGCGGCCACGAGGTTGGCGGCCACGAGCGGCAGGCCCACGCGCACGAGGGCGCGGTCGACGGGCGAGCGCGCCGCCGCGCGCAGCGTCGCGGCGAGCGAGAACTGGCGGTTGTAGAGCGCGCCCGCGAGCAGGGCCGTCGCGCTCATGCCGAGGGCCACCGCGAGGCACGCGCCCACGAGCCCCGCGCGGAGCTGGAGCGCCAGCGTGGTGGCCGCGAGCAGGGCGAGGGGCTGAAAGAGCCCGCGCGTCCAGAAGTCGTACTGCATCACGAGGCGCGCGTTGGTCGCGAGCAGGAACATCGTCGCCGCGTGGTAGGCGACGGGCACCGCGACGAGCGCGCGCAGCGGCCCCACCACGTCGGGCTTGTGCGCCCACGCCGCCACCGCGGGCGCGGCGAGGGCGAGCAGGGCGGCCACGGCGACGCCCGAGGCGATCACCACGCGGAGGCCCTGCGCCACCGAGCGCTCCACGCGCCGGTCGTCGTGGGCGGCGACGGCGACGCTGGTCTCGCGGGTGACGGCGAGGTCCATGCCGAGCAGGGTCACCACCGAGAGCATCTCGACGACCATGTTCGACCACGCGTAGAGGCCGTACGCGCGCTCGCCGAGGCGCCGCGCGAGCTGCACGTGAAAGGCCGGCATCGACGCCTGCGCGAGCAGCGTGAGGAGCCCCACCCCGGCGCCGCGGGCCTCGCGCGCGGCCTGGTCGCTCACCGGGCGCCCCGCGCCCTGCGTCGCAGCGTGGCGCGCACCTCGTAGCACCCGACGAGGCCCGTGAGGTTCTCTTCGTAGAACTCCTGGCACCAGCGGTGGGCGTTGACCGCGCGCTGCCACGCGCCGCGCAGCGCCCCGCGCACGGGCCACGGCGAGAGGAAGGCCAGCTCCACGCGCTCGACGGCGAAGCCGTAGTCGCGCCCGTACCGCGGGACGCCACGGTGAAAGAGCGAGCACTCGGCGAGGTACGCGAAGGTGTAGAGCCCGAAGGTGCGGGTGTGCGTCGGGTCCGAGTAGAAGTAGGGGTTCGAGAAGTGCGGCACGATGGCCTCGACGGTGCCCCCGTCGGTCACGACCCGGCCGAACTCTTCGAAGAGCTTTTCGAGGTCGCGCACGTGCTCGAGGAAGTGCGCGCTGTAGAGCTCGCGCACCGACGCGTCGGGCAGCGCGGCGAGCACCTCGTAGACGTCTCCGACCACGTCGACCGCGGGGGCGTCGAGGGCGTCGACGCCGATCGCGTCGCCGCGCACCTTGCGGGGGCCGCAGCCGAGCTCGAGGCGCGCGGGGGTCGCGGGCGTGACCGACGCGAGGCGTCCCGTCTTGTCGACGAAGGCGCTCATGCGCGGCGGGCGTACTCCGCGAGCAGCGCGTCGAGGGCCTCGCCGATGGGGCGCATCGTGATGCCCAGCGCGGCGAGCCGCTCGCTCGCGAGGACGCAGTTCGACCGCGCGGCGCTCGCGAGGCCGCGGGCGACGAGCTCGTCGGCGGGGATGAGCTCGGCCGAGTGTTTCGGGTCGACGTGCTTCCTGTACGCCGCGAGCAGGTCGCGGTGGCGCATCACGCCGGGGTTGGTGACGTGGTAGACGCCCTCGGCGCGGCGCGCGACGAGCTCGCGGGCGACGGCCACGAAGTCGTCGACGACCGTGACCGAGTTCTCGACGTCGATCACCTGCCGGTAGCCCGCGAGCTTGGTGATGAGGTTGCGCGGGTTGGGCGCGCCGTCGAGCGGCATGCGGATGCGCGCGACGCCCACGTTCGCGAGGGGCGCGAGCGCGAGGTCGGCGGCGTACTTGGTGCGGCTGTAGTACGAGAGGGGGTTGGCGTGGTCGGTCTCGCGCCATCCGCCGGGCGAGGGCGACGGGCCGTAGAAGACGCAGCCCGAGCCGATGTGCAGGAGGTACGCGCCGCGCTCGGCGCACGCGTCGGCGAGCACGAGGGGCCCCACCACGTTGGCGAGGTAGGTCTCGCGCTGGTGGGTCTCGCACCAGTCGACGTTGGGGCGGCCGGTCTTGCCCGCGGCGTTGACGACGGCGGTGGCGCCGTGGTCGCGCAGCGCGGCCCGCACGGCCTCGCGGTCGGTGATGTCAGTGGGCACGAGCGCGGCGCCGGGCAGGGCCGCGGCGAGGCGGTGGCCCAGGTATCCGGGGCCGAAGACGACGGTCGTCACGTGGACCTCGCGAGCTCCACCACGCAGTCGTCTCCGACGAGCAGGGCGAGCGCGCCGGCGCGGGTGGTCCCCGGCTGCACCCGCACGCGCCGGCCGAGGAGCGAGTCCTCGAGGCGCGCGATGTCTTCGACGTGGGCGCCCTCCATCACCACCGAGTGGTCGATGCCCGAGCGCAGCACCGTCACGCCGTCGCCGATGGAGGTGAAGGGCCCGATGCGCGCGTCGACGATGCGCGCGTTGGCGCCGATCACCGCGGGCCCCCGGATGCGCGAGCGCTCGACGACGGCGCCGGGCTCGATGCGCACGCGGCCCGAGACGTGGCTCGCGTCGTCGACCGAGCCCCTCACGTCGTGCTCGAGCCAGGCGTCGAGCACGGTGTCGTTGGCGAGCAGCAGGTCGTCCTTCTTGCCGGTGTCGAGCCACCACGAGGTGACAGCGTCCCAGTGCACCGCGCCGCCCCGCTCGAGGATGCGGCTCAGCGTGTCGGTGATCTCGAGCTCGCCGCGGGCCGAGGGCTTGATCTCTGCGATGGCTTCGAAGACCGAGGCGCGAAAGAAGTAGATGCCCACGAGGGCGAGCTTGCTGCGGGGCTCCCTGGGCTTCTCGACGAGGCGCGCGATGCGGCCGCGCTCGTCGAGCTCGGCGACGCCGAAGGCCGAGGGGTTGGGCACCTCCTTCAGCATCACCGACGCCTCGTAGGCGGGCGTCGCGCGGAAGGTGTCGGCGGCGGCGGCGATCTTCGTGCCGATGAGGTTGTCGCCGAGGAACATGCAGAAGTCGTCGCCCCCGAGGAAGGGCCTCGCCACGAGCACGGCGTGGGCGAGGCCGCGGGGCCTGTCTTGCACGACGTACTCGATGCGCGCGCCCCAGCGCGAGCCGTCGCCGAGCGCGGCGCGCACCTCGTCGCCGGTCTCGGGCGAGATGACCACGCCGATGTCACGGATGCCCGCGTCGACGAGGTTGTCGACGACGTAGAAGAGGATCGGCCGGTTGGCGACGGGCACGAGCTGCTTGGCGCCCGTGTACGTGATGGGCCTGAGGCGCGTGCCCGAGCCGCCCGAGAGCACGAGGCCCTTCATCGCGAGTGCTCCCCGAGCCCGATGCGCTCGCGGCGGTAGGCGCGCTGGTGGATGTCGTCGCACCACGCGCGGTTCGAGAGGTACCAGCGCACCGTGGCCGCGAGGCCGTCGTCGAAGGCGCGCGAGGGCCTCCACCCGAGCTCGTCGCGGATCTTCGAGGCGTCGATCGCGTAGCGCCGGTCGTGGCCGGGGCGGTCGGCGACGAAGGTGACGAGCCTGCGGCGCGGGCCGTCGGGCGAGGGGGCGAGCTCGTCGAGCAGGTCGCAGAGGGTGTGCACCAGCGCGAGGTTGGTGCGCTCGGCGTTGCCGCCGATGTTGTACGTCTCGCCGGGCCGACCCCCGCGGAGCACGGCGAGCAGGGCGTCGCAGTGGTCCTCGACGTAGAGCCAGTCGCGCACGTTGAGGCCGTCGCCGTAGACGGGCAGCGCCTTGCCCTCGAGCGCGTTGAGCAGCATCAACGGGATGAGCTTCTCGGGGAACTGGTAGGGCCCGTAGTTGTTCGAGCAGTGCGTGGTGAGCACCGGCAGGCCGTGGGTGTGGCCCCAGGCGCGCACGAGGTGGTCGGCCGCGGCCTTCGAAGCGGCGTAGGGTGAGTTGGGCGCGAAGGGCGTGGTCTCGCGGAAGGCGCCGGTCTCGCCGAGCGAGCCGAAGACCTCGTCGGTCGACACCTGGAGGTAGCGGAACGACCTGCCCTTCGCCTCGCGCGCGACGTAGCGGCGCGACGCGTCGAGGAGCACCTGCGTGCCGACGACGTTGGTGCGCACGAAGTCGTCGGCCGCGTCGATCGAGCGGTCGACGTGCGACTCGGCGGCGAAGTTGAGCACGGCGTCGACCTGGTGCTCGCGCAGGAGCGTCGCGACGAGCTCGGCGTCGCAGATGTCGCCGCGCACGAAGCGGTGCCGGGGGTGGTCGAGCACCGCCGCGAGGTTGGCGAGGTTGCCCGCGTAGGTGAGCTTGTCGAGCGTGACGACGCGGAGCGAGTCGTCGCCGAGCGCGCGGTGGACGAAGTTCGACCCGATGAAGCCGGCGCCGCCGGTGACGAGGAGTGTGGGCACGAGGCGATGCTCCCGAAGCGGCGCGGACGCTATCACAACGGACCCCCCGCGCAACGCCGCGGCGCTTGCGGCGCACGCGCGCGAGGTGCTACCTCCGCGCGCACGATCGACCGATCGGGTGGCGCCTCGAGTAGCCATTGGAGTACGGCAGCGGATGTGCGGCATCTCGGGTTTTCTCTCGCGCGACCCTGACGCTCCCGGCGACGTCGAGGTCGTGCGTCGCATGAACGACGCGATCGCGCACCGCGGCCCCGACGCCGAGGGCGTGTGGTCACACGGCCCGTGCGCGCTCGGGCACCGCCGGCTCTCGATCATCGACCTGTCGCCCGACGGTCGGCAGCCGATGCTCAACGAAGACGAGACCGTCGGCGTGGTGGTCAACGGCGAGATCTACAACTTCGTCGCGCTGCGCGACGAGCTCGTCGCGAAGGGGCACGCGTTCCGCTCGCGCTCCGACAGCGAGGTGGTGGTGCACCTCTACGAGGAGCTCGGCGCGCGCTGCGTCGAGCGCCTCGACGGCATGTTCGCGCTCGCGCTCTACGACGCGAGGGCGCGACGGCTGCTGCTCGCGCGCGACCGCTCGGGCAAGAAGCCCCTCGCGTACCGCGTCACGCGCCGGGGTCTCCTGTTCGCGTCGGAGCTTCACGCGCTCGCGAGGGCGCTGCCCGACGAGCGCCCCGAGGTCGACCTCGCCGCGGTCGACGACTACCTCACGCTGCAGTACGTGCCCGCGCCGCGCACCATCTGGCGCGACGCGAGGAAGCTCCCCGCCGCGCACCTCGCGACGGTCGGGCCCGGTGAAGACCCCGCGCCGCGGCGCTACTGGCACCTCGCGCGCGCGCCCGTGCGCACCGAACCCGTCGAGGCCCTCGCGGGCGAGCTGCGGGAGATCCTCGGCGGCGCGGTGGCGCGTCGCATGGTGGCCGACGTGCCGCTCGGGGCGTTTCTCTCGGGCGGGGTCGACTCGTCGTCGGTGGTGGCGCTGATGGCGTCGCGGTCGACGCGGCCGGTGAAGACCTTCTCGATCGGCTTTCCGCACGCGGGCGACAGCGAGCTCACCTACGCGCGGCGCGTGGCGGAGCGCTACGGCACCGAGCACCACGAGCTCGAGGTGTCGCCCGACATGACCTCGCTCGTGGGCGAGATCGTGCGCCACCACGGCGAGCCCTTCGCCGACTCGAGCTCGGTCGCCACGTGGTGCCTCGCGAAGATGACCCGCGCGCACGTCACGGTGGCGCTCTCGGGCGACGGCAGCGACGAGGTCTTCGCGGGCTACAAGCGCTACAACCCCGCGCGCCTCGGGCACCTCTACGACGCGCTGCCCGCGGGCGCTCGGCCGTGGGTGCGCGGCGCGCTCGCGTCGATCGGCGGGCGCGTGCACGCCCCCTTCGGGCGCTTCGCCGAGGCCCTGGGTGAGGGCGAGGCCGCGCGCTACCTGCGCCTCGTGGGGCAGTTCACGCCCGACGAGAAGCGCGCGCTCTACGCGCCCGCCATGCGCGAGGCCGCGGGCGATCGGGCCGTGCGGCGCTTCGAAGCGATCCTCGCGCGGAGCGACGGGCGCTACCCGATGGCGCGCCTGCTCGACGTCGACTTCGAGACCTACCTCACCGACGACATCAACGCGAAGGTCGACATCGCCGCGATGGCGCACGCGCTCGAGGTGCGGTGCCCCTTCCTCGACACGGCCGTGGTCGAGTTCGCGGCGCGCCTGCCCATGGGCGCGCTGATGCGCGCGAGGGGCAAGCACGTGCTGCGGCTCGCGATGCGAGGCCTGGTGCCCGACGCGGTGCTCTGGCGCGCCAAGAAGGGCTTCGCGCTGCCGCTCGAGCGCTGGATGCGCGAGGACCTGCGCCCGATGACCCGCGACCTTCTGCTCGGCGCGAGGGCGAGGGCGAGGGGGCTCTTCGATCCGAAGGCGGTCGAAGCCCTGCTCGCGCGCGCCGAGCGGGAGCGCACCGACGCCGATCGCCTGTGGACGCTGCTCATCCTCGAGCAGTGGTTTCGCGCGTTCGTGGACTGAGCGTCGCCTGCCGCGGATGCGCGCATCCGCGGCAGGGGGTGGTTCAGTCAAGCGAAGGAATGACTCCCCGACGACGTGGCGCGACGTCCCGGCCGTGACGTCGCGCAGCACGGCGTGGCGCAGGCGCTCAGGGCGTCGCGGTCCTCCCGCGCGCGAGGAAGGTGATCACGGCCAGCGCGAGCGCGACGAAGAACAGGATCTTGGCGACGCCCGCGGCGCCCGCGGCGATGCCGCCGAAGCCGAAGACCGCCGCGACGAGCGCGATGACGAAGAAGACCGCAGCGTAGTGCAGCATGGTGTTGCTCCTTGTGAGACGCGTCGCCCGGAGGGCCTTGCGTCGTGCAGCGTTCGAGCACGAAGCACGCCATGCGCGACGCACGCGCGGGCTGGTTCTCACCGTAGGCACGCGCATTGCGGAGACCCTTTCGTCACGCGTCGCGCGCACAGAGCGATCGCGCTCGGGAGCCCCGCCATGTCGTTGCCCATGCCTCAGGGGTCGTCGTTGAGCTCCGAGCGCATCACCGAGGCGCCCGCGGGCGAGCTCCGGGGGTCGCTGCCGAACCGCCCCGGCAGCCGCACGCCCCTGGCGGTGGTGGCGCTCATCGGCTTCTTCGCGATCGTGTACGTGGCGTGGAACGTCGCCGTGGGGCTGCTGCTCGGCGTGGTGATGGCCTTCGTCGCCGAGCCCCTGTTCCGCCGCGTCGAGCGGCTGTACCGCGGGCGCACACGGCTCGCGGCCTTCTCCACGACGACCTTCGTGCTGGCGGTGCTCGCCGCGGGCGTGGGCGTGGCCGCGTGGGTGATCGCCAGCGAGACGCTCGCGGTCGCGCGCGAGGTGCAGCACCGCGCCGCCACCGCGCCCCTCGACGCGCTGGTGGGCCACGGGGGCGTGCGCTTCATCGACGCGCTCCACGTGCCGCGCGAGTGGGTGCTCAACCAGGCGAGGCTCGGCGCGACACGCGCGCAGGCCCTCGCGGCGCCCGTGGTCACGGGCGTGGTGAGCTCGACGGGCAACGGGCTCATCCTGTTCGTGATCACCTTTGCGACGATGTACTACGCGCTCTTTCAATGGGAGGGCGCCGCGCGCCGCATCGAGAGCGTGCTGCCGATCAGGCCGCGGTACACGCGCGTGCTGCTCGACGAGTTTCAGCTCGTCGGCCGCGCGGCGCTGGTGGGCACGCTGGGCACCGCGGTGATCCAGGGCCTCTTCGGCGCGCTCGGGTACGTGGTCGCGGGCGTGCCGCGGCCCGCGCTCTGGGGCCTGCTCACCGGGCTCGTGGCGTTTCTCCCCGTGGGGGGCACCATGCTCGTGTGGGCGCCCGCGACGCTCTACCTCCTCGCGGTCGACCGCGACGCCGCGGCGGCGGGCCTGCTCGCGTGGAGCATCATCGTGGTGGTCGCGCTCTCGGACTACGTGATCCGCCCGCGCCTGGTGGGCGGCACGAGCCCGGTGCACCCGCTCTTCGTGCTCGTGGCCCTGCTCGGCGGCGTCGAGACCTTCGGCCTGTGGGGCGTGCTCATCGGCCCGGTGATCATGTCGGTGTGCGTGGCGGCGCTGCGGCTCTACGGCCCCGAGGTGGGCCTGCTGCTCGCCCCACTCGGCTTCGTCGTCCTCGGGCTGCCGGCCGCGCTCCTCGGGGCGGCTCTGGCCGCGGCCTGCCTGCGCCGGTCCGCGCGCCTCGCGGCGGTCGCGGCGGCGGTGGGCGGCCTCGTCCTGC
>JBDHVF010000034.1:0-21726 GCA_039809605.1 Polyangiales bacterium
TGGGACGCATTCGCATCAGGGCCGTGACGACCTCGTGCTCGCTCAGCGGCTCGTTCAACCCGCCGCTGTTCGCGGGCTGCGCGCCGGGCGGCAGCGCCGGTCAGACCTCCGTGGCGGCGATGGCCGCGGGCACGACGTGCCGTCCGTCGGCCGGTCCGTGCGACGTGGCCGAGATGTGCAACGGCACGAGCGCAGCGTGTCCGGGCAACGCATTCATCTCTGCGGGCACGGTGTGCCGCGCGTCGGGCGGCGCGTGCGACCCGTCGGAGGCGTGCACGGGTTCGTCGGCGGCCTGCCCCGCGGACGCTCGCACGGCGGCGGGCACGGTGTGCCGCGCGTCGGCGGGCGTGTGCGACGTGGCCGAGACCTGCGACGGCTCCAGCGTGGCGTGCCCGAGCAACAGCTTCGCGCCGTCGTCGACGGTGTGCCGCCCGAACAACGGCGGCGGCTGCGACGTGGCGGAGACCTGCACGGGCTCGAGCGTGACGTGCCCGCCCGACGCGGCGCTCCCGGCGGGCACGGTGTGTCGTGCCTCGGCGGGCGGCTGCGATCCGGCCGAGACCTGCTCGGGGTCGACCGCGGCGTGCCCTGCCAACGTGCTCTCTGCGGCGGGCACGGTGTGCCGCGCGGCCGCGGGCGCGTGCGATCGCGCCGAGACCTGCTCGGGCTCGACGGCGGCGTGCCCCGCGGACGCGTTCCTCGCGGTGGGCACGGTGTGCCGCGCGTCGGCGGGCGTGTGCGACGTGGCCGAGACCTGCTCGGGGTCGACCGCGGCGTGCCCTGCGAACGCGTTCGTCGCCGCGGGTACGGTGTGCCGCGCGTCGACGTCGATCCCGGCCTGTGACCCGGTCGAGAGCTGCACGGGCTCGACCGCGACGTGCCCGGCGGACGTGGTCACGCGCACGCCGACGACCGAGACCTGCAACGGCGTCGACGACAACTGCAACGGCGTGGTCGACGACGGCACGTCGACCACGTGCGGCACGGCCGAGTCGCTGGGGGCGATCACCATCAGCTCGTCCTACACGCGCACGAGCTACGTCCCGGCCGCCGCGGGGAGCGAGCGCTGGTACACGGCCACCTTCCCGGCTGCGTCCACGGGCGTCGGTGGCGGCACTCCCTCGTTCTCGCTCTCGGGCGCGGCCGCCTCGCTCCGCATCGAGGTCTACACCGCGTGCGGCGGCACCCCGTTCTGCTCGGGCTCGCCGGGCACGGCGTGGAGCTTCACCGACAACACCGCGGGCTCCGGCTTCACCACGCGCAACGTCGCGTGGCCCACGACGGTCTACCTCCGCATCTACCGCACGACGGCGACCACGACCTGCGGCGCCTACACCCTCAACATCACGCGCTGACACCCGTAGCGACCGGCCGCCCCGCTCCGCCGCGCCATGCCGCGGTTCGCGAGCCTCGTGGCGAGCTCACGGAACGCATGGGTGTACACACACCGGGCGGTGTGTGTACATTCGCGCCCTCCCATGAAGCGCTCCCGACCCGGAGACACCTCCCTCGCGGTGGCCTACCTCCGGGTGTCGACCGAGGAGCAGCACCTGGGCCCCGAGGCCCAGCGCATGGCGGTGACCCACTGGGCCGAACGGTCGAAGGTCACGGTGGTGGCCTGGCACACCGACGCCGGGGTGAGCGGCGCCGCGGAGGTCGGCGACCGACCGGCCCTGGGTGCGGCCATCGCCGACCTGGCCGCTCATCGCGCGGGCGTGCTGGTCGTGGCCCGGCGCGACCGCCTCGCGCGCGACGTGGTCATCGCGGCGACCATCGAGCGCACGGCCGCGCAGCACGGGGCGCGGGTGATCTCGGCCGACGGCGTGGGCAACGGAGACTCCCCCGCGGATCAGTTCATGCGCACGATTCTCGACGGGGCGGCCGCGTACGAGCGTGCGCTCATCCGGGCGCGCACCCGCGCGGCGCTGCGGGCGCGCAGGGCGCGGGGCGAGCGGGCCGGGGAGGTCCCGTGGGGCTACGGCGCGACGGCCGACGGCAAGCTCTTCGACCACGAGGTCGAGCGGTCGGTGATCGCGCGCGTGGTGTCGCTGCGCGAGGGCGGCGCCTCGCTGCGCGGCATCGTGCGGGCGCTCGAGCGCGAGGGCGCGGTCTCACGCGCGGGCCGCGCGCTGCAGCTCACGCAGGTCGTCCGCATCGTGAAGGCCCACGTCACCCGGCCAGACGGAACCACCCGGGCAGAGCCCTCACCAGCGCCTCGTCGCCCGTGACGTGCATCGCCTTCGTGGCGATCTGTGAAGCCGCGTCTTTGCCGGCCTCGCCCACCAGCATGCGCAGGAGGTTGGCGAGCGTCATCGACACGGTGGCCTGGGGGCTCGGCGCGTGCCCGGTGCGCACCTCGACGCCCGACTCGGTGCGCGCGACCGAGAGGTGCCGCTCGCCCTCGGGCGTGCTCAGTTCGAACTGCACCACGCCGCGCGGCTCGGCCGGGGCCGCGGGGTCGACGACGCCCGGCAGGATCGAGACGGCGACGTGACCGATCACCGTGTCGACCCCCAGGCGCTCGACGCCCTCGTAGAGCGTGCCGTCGTTGCGCCCCGCGACCTTGCCGCGAAGGTCCGCGAGGGTGGAGGGCATGCGCGACACTTCCTTCTCGAGCTCTTCGGATCTCATCGCGGGGAGCGATGGTATCACCGCGGCGTTTGCGAGGGTTACCGCGCGCGGTGGGCTCTGCCCTCGGTGTATCTTCGACGCCGCGCGACGCGCGCCGAGGAGTTGCGATGCAAGCCGAGCAGGGCCACCAGATCGACAAGCTCGCCGAGCACGAGGAGGCCGCGCACGACAAGCGCAACTGGGTGCGGCTCACCTACGACTGCAACAACGGCTGCATCTTCTGCCTCGACTCGCAGGCGCACGACGGCGACATGCGCGACCGCGGCGAGATCAAGGAGCAGATCCTCGACGGCCGCAGGAAGGGCGCCACGCGGCTGATCCTCTCGGGCGGCGAGCCGACCATTCACCCCAACTACGTCGACTTCATCAAGCTCGGTCGCCTCGCGGGGTACCCGAAGATCCAGACCGTCACCAACGGGCGGCTCTTCGCCTACAAGCCCTTCTTGAAGCGCTGCCTCGACGCGGGGCTCTCGGAGATCACCTTCTCGGTGCACGGCCCCAACGCGCGCATCCACGACGCCCTCGTGGCCGTGAAGGGCGCGTTCGAACAGGAGATGGAGGGCCTGCGCCACGCCCTCGAAGACGGCCGCCCCATCGTGAACATCGACGTGGTGATCAACCGCGGCAACGTGAAGCAGCTGCCCGAGATGCTGCGGCTCTTCTACGGGATGGGCGTGCGCGAGTTCGACCTCCTGCAGGTGATCCCCTTCGGGCGCGCGTTCTCGGTGGGCCGCGACACGCTCTTCTACGACCTCGTCGAGATGCAGCCCTACATCACGAAGGCCCTGGAGTTCTCGAAGCTCCCCGACGTGCACATCTGGATGAACCGCTTTCCGCCGCAGCACCTCGAGGGCTACGAGCACCTGATTCAAGACCCCTACAAGCTCAACGACGAGGTGCGCGGCCGCAAGGAGGAGTACGCGCGCCTGCTCGACGACGGCACCGCCCTCGACTGCCGGCAGCCCGAGCGCTGCCGCTACTGCTACCTCTCGCGCCTCTGCGACACGCTCGACGCCGCGCGCGAGACCGTGCGCGAGCGGCGCTTCGACGTGGTGCGCGTCGACACCGCGTGGGAGTCGCGCCTCGGCCCCGTCTTCGGCGGCGACCCCGCGAGCGCCAAGAAGGCCCGCCAGGCGCTCGAAGAGGCGCAGGTCACGGTCGGCGCCGAGAGCCCCGCGGTCGGCGACACCAACGTGGCCGACTACGAGCACAAGCCGAAGTTCCGGTTGCCCCTGCTCGCGGGCAAGGCCCCTTCGCCCGTCGCCTCCATCACCGAGCTCGCCGCGCAGGCCCGCGCCGAGACGCTGTGGGTCGCGGCGCCCGACCTGGCCGCGGCGCTCCCCGAGGTCGAGCGCTTCGAACACGTGACCGGGCTCGAGCTCGAGCTCGGCTCGTACGAGGGCATCGCCGAGGCCCTGGTCGACGGGCGCATCCGCGGGCGCGTGCTGCGCGCAGCGCGCGTCGACTCGCCCGAGGCCGCGAAGACGCTCCTCGCGATCGACGGGGGCTTCGAAGTGGCCGTCGCGCTCAACCGCGACACGGCCGCGTGGCTGCTCTCGCTCGCGCGCGTCCCCCCGCGCGTCACGGTCTACCAGCCCACCTACGAGCGGCTCACCGAGAACGCCCAGCGCGACGCCGACCTCGCGGACTTCTTCGCGCGCCTCGACCGCGCGGTGCCCGTCGCCGGCGTGCCCGCGTGCGT
Organism: Polyangiales bacterium; assembly: GCA_039809605.1. GTDB lineage: Bacteria > Myxococcota_A > Polyangia > Polyangiales > CAISKJ01. The sequence continues at coordinate 4,334 of JBDHVF010000034.1, forward strand.
GAGCGGACGCGCGCCCCGCCCCCGGCCCGCGGTGCTCGACACCACCATGATGCTCCCCGAGGGGCGCCTCGAGATCTTCCGCTACGCGAGGCGCTACATCCTCGATCACTACCGCACGAAGTCGCTGCGCTGCGCGGGCTGCGTGCACGACGCGGGCTGCGACGGGCTGCACGTCAACTACGTGCGAGCCCACGGCTACGCGGTCATGCGGCCCGTCTCCCCGTGAGTGATCAGCGCTTCGTGGGTTCGTCGCCGCCCGGCAGCGACGGGATCGTGGGTGAGCCCGGGAGGCTGTGCGCCGACGCGCTGCCCGTACGGGCCGGGGGCGCGGTGCGCACGGGGCCCCACGGGGGCGGCGAGCGCGTGGGCCTGGCGCTCGCTTGCAAGGCGTCGAAGCGGCCCGTGGGGTAGCGCACCAGGCGGTCGCGCAGCGTGAGGAGGCGCGCGGGCGCGTGGTGGGCCTCCCTCGCGCGCATGAGCGCCGCGAGCCAGAGGACCCCGAGGCCGTGCTCCTCGCGGGTGGGCTTCGAACCGCGTCCGACGTTCGAGAGGTGAAGGGAGTAGTGGCGGGTCAGCGCGACGCCGCGCTTCGCGCCGGGCCTGCGGTCGCGGGCCAGCACGTCGACCTGAAACCGCTCGCCCGAGAGGGTCTCGAGCACCACGGGCACGGCCCCGAACTTCACCGGGTGCACGGCGACGATGCGCCAGCGGCCGAAGCGGAGCCCCTCGGGGAGCACGTCGTCGAGGGCGCGGCGATCGTCTTCGAGGGCCGCGGGCGTCGAGGCCGAAGGCGCTTCGGGGCGGGGGTGATCGGGCGTGGAAGGCGTCGGCAGCGGCTGCGACGGGAGCGGGTTGGCGTCGACGACAGTGGCGGCCTCGGCTCCGACCGCCGTCAGCAGACCGCTCAGGAACTGGCGTCGATTCCACTGCGCCATCGCCTAACTCCGTGCGGAGGAACGAGCCGGGTCCGCACCGTCGCCGCGTCGCGCAGGAAGCATCAAAGACCCCCAGGCGTTCCACGAAGCCCCCGAAGGACCCCGCAGCGACCGGAAAGGCTCTGAAAACTTTTCACCGCTTCCCACGCATCGCCCCTTCGGGAAACACCGCGTATCTCACGGGCGTCCGCAAAGTTTTCAATGATCCTGCCTGATCCCGCAGGTCTTGGGAATGCCCTGCGAGCGCTTCGTTTCAAGGGTGTCGCCGCGTCTCCTGGCGAGATCACATCGGATGATCCCGGCCCCGTCGAGCAAGCGCCGTACCGCTGTCTCTCAAGGGATTTCGTCACCGCTCCCGCGCCCCCTCCGCGGGGAGCGCGAGGTCGGTCTTCTCCTGCGCGAGCCCTTGCGCCGAGGCCTTTCGCGCCTCGGCCTGGCGCTTCGCGTGAAAGAGCCTGAGCCCCTGTTCGGTGATCTGCCCCACGGCGGGCGCGCCTGGGAGGGTCATGTCGGGCGGCGGCGTGTCGCCCTGCGCGCGGGCCTTTCTCTCCGCGGCCGCGGCGCTCTCGGCGATGCGCTGTTCGAAGTCCCTGCGCCACGCGTCGAGCGTGCGGAAGCGGTAGCTCGGGTCGTTGGGGTCGCGGAGGATCTTCTCGACCACCGCGTCGCGCTCGACGAACACCGGGTGCAGCTCGCCCGGGTCGTACGCGTTGCCGCGGTCGAAGAGCCCGCCACAGATCGTGCGCAGCGAGCAGCTCCCGCAGGCCTCCGCGTAGATGTGCTCCCAGTCGGTCTGTCGCACCGTCTGCTTGGCGTCGAGGAAGTGAACGATGCGCTCCTCGCCCTTCACGATCTTGCGGGTCTCGGTGCTCGCCCACGCGAACTCGGTCATGTAGCAGAGGGGCACCTTCTCGACGCGAAACGTCCTGCCCGACTGGTGCAGGAGCCGCAGCGCGCGGTGGAGCGAGAGCTCGAAGTCCGCGAGGCGCGGCGTGAACTCGGCCTGGTTGACCTCGGCGCGCCCCATCGACGGGTCGAGGTTGTTCCACACGAAGTGCCGCACGTACGGGTGCCGCGCGATCCAGTGCCTGATGTTCTCGTCGAGGTGGTCTGCGTTGAGCTTGTTGATGACGCAGTTGATGTTCACCTCGACGCCGTGGCGGTGGGCGTTCTCCACGGCGGCGAAGGCCTTCTCGAGCGTGCCGGGCATGCCGCGCAGGCGCGCCTCGACCTCGGGCCGCACCGAGTAGACCGACACGTGCACGATCTTGAGCCCCGCCTCGGCCATCTCGCGGGCGAAGCCCTCGTCGGCCATGCGCCAGCCGTTGGTGATCATGCGCACGTGCAGCCCCGCGTCGGTGGCGTAGCGGCAGACGCGCGGCAGCTCGGGGTGCAGCGACGGCTCTCCGCCCGTGAGGATCACGCCGAAGTACCCGCGCGCCACGAAGTCGTCGACGAGCACCTTCATCGTCTCGAAGGTGTGCGTGTACGGCGTCGTCGGGTTCGAACAGAACCCGCAGAAGTGGTTGCAGTGCCGAACGACCTGGATGTACCCGATGTTCGCCACGCGCTACCCCCTCGCCACCGGGAGCGACACGCGCGCGGGCGCCGTCGCGAGGGGACCGGGGCCGGTGAACATCCGCGCGAGCTCCCGCTCGCGGGCCGTGAACGAAGGCGTCTCTCTCGGGGCGCGCGAGGCCGAGAGCTCGTCGCCCGCGAAGCGCTTCAAGTAGCGCGCGTCGACGCCGGGGCAGCGCGCGCGCGCGGGGCACGCCTCGCACACGGGGCCGTACGCGCGCGGGTCGTCGTCGAGGGCGCGCGCCGCGTACGGGCCCAGCAGGCACAGCGGCGCCCCGCGCACCCAGGCCGTGAGCGAGGCGCCCTTCGCGGCGGCCAGCGCGTGCAGCGCGAAGGGCAGCGCCATCGCGAGCCGCGGCACCACGCGGTCGAAGCCCTCGAGCGCCCCGCCCGCCGCGCGCGGCACCGCCGCCGCCCACGCCGCCGCGCCCCGCGCCGAGAGCCACCCGGGCAGCTCAGCGAGCGAGCGAAAGTTCGACCGCGTGAGCACCGTCGAGACCGCCACCGTGAGCCCCGCGGCGCGCGCGGCGGCCATGCCCGCGGCGCTCTCGACGAAGCTCCCGGCGACGCCCGTGTGGTAGTCGTGCACGGCCGGCGACGCGCCGTGCAGCGACAGGTGCACGTCGGTGACGCCCGCGCGCGCCAGCGACGCGGCGTAGCCCGGCTCGCGCAGCCGCCGCCCGTGGGTCTGCACGCCCACGCGCGCAAACCCCTCGCCGCGCGCGGCCCTCGCCACCTCGCCGAGGTCGTCGCGCAGCGTCGGCTCGCCGCCGGTGAGCGTCACCTCGTCGTGGGCGCGCGCGAGCGCGCGCAGGGCGCTTCGAAGGTCGCCCGGCTCGTCGAGCGCGAGGCCCGCCTGCGCGCAGAACACGCAGGCGTTGCTGCACCGCGAGGTCACCATCAGCGTCGCGCGAGGGGCCGTCACCGCGCGCGATCGTGCCACGATCCCGCCGCGGGTAGGAGGGGGCGCCGCGGTGGTATTGCTAGCGCCGTGGCGCCGCTCTCGATCGCGTTCGTGCTGGCCTTCGGCGACGCCGACGAGGGCTTCTTTCCCGACACGCTGCTCGCGCAGCTCTGCGCGCGGGCCCGCGAGCGGGGCCACCGCGCGGCCATGGCGCGCGTCTACCACGCGCCGCGTGACCGCGAGGGCGTCGTCTCGAAGCGCCTCGAAACGTGGCTCTCCGAGCGTTCCGCGGACCTCGTGGTGGTCGACCGCGTGGTCGACCCCGGGCCCCTCCGCGCGCACGTGGGCGCCTCTCCGGGCCGCCACGCGCTCTACGTGTTCCGCGGCGAGTCGTTCGACCCCGTCGAGGGCGTCGACCTCGCGCTCGGCGTGCTGCCCGGCGCCACCCGCGCGGGCACCACGCGCCGCACGCCCTCGGTCCCGATGCTCGTGCGCGCGTTCGAAGCCCTCGTCGACGCGCTCGCCGACGCGCGCGACCCGCTCACCGTGCCCGGCGTCGTGCGCCTCGACGGAGACGCCCTCGTCTCCGGCCCCCCCCTCCCTCGCGAGGCGCCTTCTCCAGGGCCCTATCGCGCGGCCGCCGACTGGGAGGTGATCTCCCTCGGTCCCGCGCCGCGGGTGATTCGCAAGACCCTCTTCGGCAACGCGGGCTGTCCCTTCGCCGACGACCCGCTCGCGAACCCCCACTACGCCCGCGTGCGACTGCCCGTCGACGCGCCCGTCGCCCGCCTCGGCTGCGCCTTCTGCGACCTCGGCGGAGACTACGAGAAGCGCCCCGACGCCGAGGTGGTCGCGCACCTGGTCGAGCAGGCCCGCTTCTGGATCGAGCGCGCGCCCGACGTGACCGAGTTCGTGCTGAGCGACCAGTACGCGCTGCGCTACCTCGCGGCGCTCCTGCGCGCGGCGCACGGCGCGGGGGTGCGCCCCTCGCGGTGGCTCTTCGCGGCGCGCGTCGACACCTTCGTGCGCGAGCGGGCGCGCGTGCTCTCGGCGATCGACGCGGCCGAGGAGACGGGCCACGCGATCGAGCTCTACCTCTCGGGCTTCGAAGCCTTCTGCGACGCCGAGCTCGCCCGCTACAACAAGGGCGTCACCGTGCGCGAACAGCTCGAGGCCGTCGAGGCCATGCGCGCCCTCGCCCGCGCGCACCCGCGGCGCTTCTCGTACGCCCGCGCGCGGGGCCACAGCCTCATCCTCTGGAGCCCGTGGACCACCCCCTCGGACCTCGCGGAGACCGCCGCGAACGTGCGCGCGCACGGCCTCGCCGAGCTCTTTCACGAGATGGGGCGCAACCGCCTGCGGCTCTACCGCGACCTGCCCATCACCTACGCGGCCGAGCGCGACGGCGCCCTCGCCGACGCGTGGGAGCCCGGCGACGAGGGCGTCGCGCGGCGCAAGGGCTACAACCCCGAGCGGCCGTGGCGCTTCCTCGACGCGCGGACGCGCCGCGGCTACGCGCTCGCCCGCGCGCTGCGAGAGCGCCTCGGGCACGAGCACGAGGCCGCGCAGCTCACGGCCGTGGCGCGGCACGTCGCCGACGAGACCGACGACTCGCTCGCGGGCCTCGACGACCTCATCACGGCCCTCGACGCGCTCTGCGGCGAGCGCACGGCCGCCATGCCCTCGCGGGGCGCGGGCGAGCGCGCGAGCGTGGTGAGGTTCGCGGGCGCCTGCAACAACCGCTGCGGCGCGTGCGCCAACGGCGACCGATGGCTCGCCGACGACCGCGAGGCCGTGCTCGCGCGCGTCGACGAGGCCCGCCGCGCGCCGGGGCCCGTGGCGCTCGCGGGCCGCGAGCCGACGATCCACCCGGCCTTTCTCGAGGCCGTGGCGCGGGCGCGCGGGGGAGACCGCCGCGCCGTGGGCGTGGTCACCAACGGGCGCCGCTTCGTCTACGACCGCTTCGCCGAGGCGAGCGCGCGCGCGGGGCTCTCGGCCGCGAGCGTGAAGCTCTTCGCGGTCGACGGCGCCGTCGCCGACGCCGTCACCCGCAGCCCCGGCGCCCACGCGCAGGCCCTCGCGGGCGTCGCCAACCTCGTCGCGCAACGCGTGGCCGTGGAGCTCCGCGCGCCGCTGCACCGCGAGAACCTCTCGGCATACGCGTCGTACGCCGACCTCGCGGCGAGCCTCGGGCTGCGCCAGGTGCGGGTCGAGTGCGCGCTCGACGCCGTGGGCCTCGCGAAGCTCGGCGCGGCGGCCGTCGCGGTGCGCGCGCTCTCGTCGCGGTGCGCGGCGCTCGGGGTCGCGCTCGAGGCCGCGCCCCTGTCGGCAGCGACGACGGCCTTCGACCGGGTCTATCCCTCCACGGGGGTGAACTCGTCCCAGCCGCGGCGCCTGAGGTAGTTCTTCCACACGCCCTCGCAGCGCGAGGCGTAGCGGCACCGCTCGCACTCGGGGCGCCTGGCGCGCGCCGAGGCGTCGAGGTCGTCGCGCGTGAGCACCACGAGATGGCGCCCGCCGCTCTCGACCGCGCGCGACTGCGTCTCGACCCCGTCGAGCACGGCCCTCTCGGCGAGGTCGTAGTGGCGGTGGCGCTCGACGAAGCCGCGGTTGAAGTCGGGCACGCCCTCGGTCACGCACAGCGGGATGTCGACCAGGAAGGCCATCGGCCTCGCCTCGCCCACCTCGCGAAGGAACTCCATGAAGCGCGCGGCCGTCTCGGCGTAGCTCGGGAAGATCTGTTCGAAGAACGTGTCGGCCCGCCCGTTGGCCTGCATCACGTTGAACACCACGTGGTCGACGCCCCTCGCCCGCAGGAAGCGGTAGATGTCCGTGAGGTGCGGGAGGTTGCGATCGGTGAGCACCGTCGACGTGTGGAGCTCGACGCCGAAGCGCTTCAAGGCCGCGACGCGCTCGAGGCCCGCCGCGGTCTGCTCGAAGCTGTCGGGCGTGCGCGTGAGGCCCTCGTGCAGCCGCTTCGTGTGCCCGTGGATCGACACGTAGAAGCGGTTCATGCCCGCCCTGACGAGGGCCGCGGCGTAGGGGGCGTGGCTGAGCCTGCGCCCGTTGGTCATCACGCTGACGCGCTTGTAGCCGAGCGCCTTCGACCACGCGGCGAACTCGGGCAGCTCGGGGCGCGTGGTGGGCTCGCCCGAGGTGAAGCACACCTCCTCGGCGCCGCGGTTCGTCTCGAGGATCCAGCGCACGCGCTCGCGCGTCATCGCGGAGTTGTTCGCGTAGCGCCCCTCGCGGTCCTCCTCCATGCAGAAGACGCAGTTGTTGTTGCACACCGCGCCGATCGAGACGTGCAGGCGCTCGCCCTCGCGCTCGATCCGCTCGGTGACCGACGGCTCCATTGCCGCGGGCATTGTCGCACCGCTTTCACGCGGGGTGTGAATCGACGAAGCTCCATCGCCGATGGACCCCCTCGCCCGGCGCTACGACGCGTTCTACCGCCGCTGCCGGCGCGGGGAGGCGCTCGACGCGGCGCGGGCGTTCTTCGAGCTCGCTGGACTCGACCGCGAGCCCGAGGCGCCCGAGGGGCCACGCGAGCCGTTCCCGACGGCGCCGCTGATCCGCTACGACGCGCCGCGCGCGGTCGACCTCGCGGCGCTTCGCAAGGGCGCCCGCGGCGTGGCGAAGTTCGAGGACCTCGCCGCCCCGCGGGCCCGCGCCCTCGCCGAAGCGCTACGAAACGAGGGCTTTCGCGTGGTGACCGCGGGCCCCTACGCGCGCCGCATGGACGTGACCGTCTCGACCGGCGCGGGCCCGGCCGACCGCTACCTCGTGATCGCCTCGCGGGGCGACGAGGCCGAGCGCGTGGCCGAGGCCGAGCGCGACCGCACGCCCGATGGAACCCGCCGCGCGGGCCTCGCGCTGGGGTATCCGCCGTGCTGCGTCGAGCGCTTCGTCGAGGTCGAGCGCTCGCCCGCGGCCGAGCGCGACGGCGTGAACGAGGCCACGCTGCGCGCCTTCGCCGACGCCGCGCCCCTCGCCTGGGAGCTCAACCCCCTCTCGACCCTCGCGCTCGTGGGCTTCATGCCCTGCCGCGGCGCGTGCCCCCTCGCGCTCGCCTTCGCGCGAAGGGTTCTCACGGCGCTCGATCCTCGCGACGCCGCCGTGGTGCGCGACGCGCTCGCGCGGCCGGTGCTGTTCCTCCGCTACGCGCTCTTCTGGGCGCTCGACGGGGCGACGGTCGAGGCCGACGGCTCGGTGCGCTACGCGCGCGCGGTGGCCCACGACGACGGGTCGCGGCCCGAGCTCTCGCGCTGGCGCGACGCGCTGATGGGAGCACACCTCGCGCGCGCCGACCGGGTCTCGCTCGACGAGCGTTCGTTGACGCTCACGCGCGGCGACGACGTGATCGCGCGGTGGGGGCTCACGGCGCCGCGCGTGCCGCGGCTGCTCGCGTTCACGTGATCGGGTCGCGCCGGTGGTGGTAGAGGCGCACCACGCGGAGCACCCGCCCGGGCTGCCGCTGGTAGTAGATGTGAAACGGATTGAAGAACAGGCGCCGCACACGCGCCCCCGACGGCAGGGTCGCAACGGCCCCGTCGAGCCCACCTTCTGCGAGGTCCTGTAGGAACTTCAGCAGGTCACCGGCGAGCCTCGTGGCCGCCTGCGGATCGCGTTCAGCGAGCCATGTGATGTGCAGATCAAGGTCACGTTCAGCCTCGGGGCTGAGCTCGAGGGTCGGCTCTGGTTCGTCGCTCATGACCGCAGCTTCTCAAACCGTCGCGCGGGATTTCACCCATTTCCCACGCGTTCAACGCGATGCGATCTTGGCGATCTTCTGCTGCACGCGCTCGAACGCCGCAGGCGCGGGAACGCCCTTCCCCTGCTCCAACGAGCGCACCCCCTCCTCCAGCCCTTCGACCTGCTCCGGCGTGAGCCCCCACTCCTCGACGCTCTCCAACGGCTCGAGCACGTAGCGACCGGGGGGGAGCGACGCAAGCTCGCCGGGCAGGTCGTGCCCGTTCCAATCCAACACGCGCGCAGCGTTCCTGCTCATGCTGTGATGGTGCCCGCCGCCCCTGGTCCGGGCAAGCGAATCCCCGTGACGCCCCGGTACGCTGCCTCGCCGTAGCGCGCCACGTCGTCGCGGTACGCGCCCGGGCAGAAGCCCTTCGCCGCGCAGCCCTCGCACGCGGCCACGCGGCGCACGTACTCGGCGTCGTGGCGGTAGGGCTCCCACGCGCGCGTGCGCAGGTCGACGCTGCGGTCCTCGAGGCACGCGTCGACCACGCGCGGCAATAGCTCGGGCGCGAGGCACGGCTGGAGGTTTCGAAAGCCCACGGGCACGCCGAGCGCGTCGCCCGCGCGCACCAGCTCGCGCGCGACGAGGGCGCGCTCCTCGGGCGGGAGCATGAGCTCACCCGCGTGCGCGAGCGCGTCGCCCACGGGCTTGGCGAAGGCCACCACCACGGGCGCGGGCGCGCGACCGACCGAGCGCGCGAGGCCCGCGAGCGACGCGATGTGGTCGGCGAGCGACGGGGCGTTCCAGCGCGTGGCGACCGCGTACACGTAGACGTTCACGTCGCGGCGCGCGAGCGCGTTGGCGAGGCCCCTGCGCTGTCTCGCGAACTGCCCCCGCGAGCGCGAGAGCCGGTCGTAGACGGCCTCGTCGGAGGTGTCGACCGACACGTGCAGCGTGCCCACGCCGCCCTCGACCAGCGCCCCCACGAGGCGCTCGTCGGCGAGGCGAAGGCCGTTGGTCATCACCACGTTCCCCCGTGAAAAACCGGCGTCTCGCAGCATCGAGAGCACCGTCGTGAGCGCCGGGTGGATCGTCGGCTCGCCCCCGATCAGAATGGCCCGCTCGCAGCCCGCGAGCACGCCCGCCTTCACCACGTCGACCAGGGCCTCGACGGGCGCGAAGCCCTCGGTGTCGCCGTGCGGAGGCACCGAGCAGTAGACGCACGCCGCGTTGCAGGGGCGGCCCAGGTCCACGTAGAACGACGGCGTGATCCACGAGGCCAGCGCCTCGAGCGCGGGGTGCATCGGCGCGTGGGGGGCTCTGCGGTCGTGCACGTCGCACGTGCGACGCCCCGCGTAGAGCCGCTTCGACGGCGACACCACCGGCAGCGGCCTGCGCCCCGGCGCGGGGTTCGCCGCGAGCCACCGGCCGAGCGCGCGGTAGACCTCCAGCGCGTCGGGCCAGGTGATCTCGGGCAGCGCCTCGGCGAGCGCGCGCGCGTCGAGCACCTCGTCGGCGCCGCCGTGCGGGGCCCTCCACGCGCGGTCGGGGTGGCGTCCCACGGGCGCGCCGAGGCCCGCGCCGTCGACGAGCGCGCGCACCGCGTCGGCCACCGTCACGGGCTCGCGAGGGCCCACGTTCACCGCGCCCGCGGGCAGCGCCTCGGGGTCGTCGACGAGCGCGCGGATCACCGCGGCCACGCCCTCGACCGGGGCCACGGTCTGCCGCTGCGACCCGTCGCCCGCCACGAGCGCCCTGCCCGTGGCGCGCGCCGCGTCGAGGTAGGGCTGCTCGCGCCGCGCGGGGTCGACCGCCGCCACGAGGCGCGGCAGCACCAGCGTGTGCACCCGGCCCGCGAAGCCCGCCTCGTAGCGGGCTTGCGCCTCGCGCTTTGCCCTTCCTACGAGGTCATTCGCGAAGTGCACCGCGGTCGACGAGGCGAACACCAGGTGCCGCGGGGGGCGCTTCGAACGGGCCGCCGCGTCGAGCAGCGCGTCGGCGTCGTCGCGCGAGAGGCCCACGAGGTCGACCACCGCGTCGGCGCCGTCGATCACCGACGCGAGCGCGTCCACGTCGCGGCGGTCGGCCCTCACGATGCGAACGCCCGCGGGTACGGCCTCGTCGGCGAGGGCGGCGCGCCGCGAGAGGCCGCGCACCTCGCCCGAGAGCGCCCGCGCCACGGCCGGGCCCAGGCGCCCGGTCACGCCGAGTACGGCCACCACGCGCGGACGGGCGCTCTCCACGGCGCCATCGTGGACCTATACTGCCCGCCGTGGAAGCAGCCCTCACCGCGAGAGCGCCCGGCGAGGGTTCGCACCGGCCCGTGACGTTCCGCGACCCGCCGCCGCTCACGGACCGCGCGCGCGCGCTGCAGGAGAAGGTCGCCGCCGCGCTCGTGCGCGCGCCGTCGCTGCCCGTGGCGCTGCCCGCGTTCGGGCTGTCGCTCCTCGAGGTGCGCGCCGACCGCAGGGCCCTCGAGCTCGTGGCGGGCATCGAGTCGCCCGTGGCCGCGCTGCGCTTCGAACGCGTGAAGGAGCTCACGCCCCTCGGGTCGAACACCCCCGGCACGGCGCCCGTGAGGGTCACGGTGCGCGCGCTCCACGACGCGACGGCGCGGCGCTTCGAGCGCGAGCTTCTGGCGATGGCCGAGCGCGTGCGCGCCTCGCTCACGCCCGCGCGGTGGGACGAGGCGTGGTCGCACGCGAGGGCCCTCGCGGAGCTGCCCGTGGGGGTTCCCATGGGCTTCTACCGCCAGCTCGTCGCGGGCGTCGAGCGCCCCGAGGCGCTGGTGCGCACGGGCTTTCTCTGCAACCAGGACTGCGGCATCTGCTGGCAGGACCGGGCCTGGGGCCGCTTCGACGCCGACCAGGTCGTGACGTGGATCGAGGACCTCTACGCCGCCGGGGCGCGCTCGCTGATCGTGTCGGGCGGCGAGCCCACGCTCGACCCCGCGCTCGAGCGCTACGTGCGCCACGCGAGGTCCATCGGGTACGCCGAGGTGACGCTCGAGACCAACGCCGTGCAGCTCGCGAAGCCCGGCCTCGCCGCGCGCCTGCGCGACGCGGGCGTGACGGCGGCGTTCGTGTCGCTCCACAGCGCGCGCGCCGAGGTCTCCGACGCGATCACCCGCGCGCCCGGCACGCACGCGCGCACCGTCAGGGGGCTCAAGAACCTCTTCGACGCGGGCCTCACGGTGAAGCTCAACGCGGTCATGACCGGCGAGGGCCTCCGCTGCCTCTCGGAGCTGCCCGACTTCATCGACCGCGAGTTCGGCGCGTGGAGAGGTCAGCTCCTCGGGCTGATGCTCTCGCTGCCGACGCAGCCCTGGGACGCCGCGCTCGTCGCGCAGGTCGCGCCCGAGCCCGCGACCCTGCGCAGGGAGCTGCGCCGCACGATCGACCGCGCCATCGCGCTGGGGCTCAACCCCCACGGGCTCGACGGCCCCTGCGGCCCGCCGCTCTGCGCGTTCGGCGCCGACCCCCGCGTGGCCTCGCTCGCGCCGGTGCCCGAGCCCGTGGACTTTCGCGCGCACCTCGCCCCCTGCGCGGGCTGCGCGGTGCGCGACGCGTGCTTCGGCGTGCGCACCAGCGACGCGGCGCTCTACGGCGAGGCCTGCGTCGAGCCCTTGCGCGAGAGGCCCGCGCGCACCTGACAGAAATCGCGGCGCCCGGCCGCGAATTGACCGTTCATGCGAGGCCCTGACTAGAATCGCGCTCCCGGCCGCCGCCGCGGCGATTCCTACGGAGCGGCTCCCCGATGCCCCCTCTCCACCCCGTGGGCCAGCACGCCCTCCGCGCGAAGCTGGCGTTGAAGGTCCCCGAGCCTCACGTGCGCTCCTACGTGGGGGCCTCGGAGCGACACACCATCGAGACGCCCGAATGGACCGAGGAGCTCTACCGGCGGCATGGGGCGCTCGCGGACTCGGTCGTGGAGCACCTGCGCTTCGCCCTGAAGCACGAGCCCCTCGACCTCGGGGTGCTCACCGCAACGTTTCGCTCCATGGACCCGAGCGACCTCGAAGCGTGGGTCCGATCGGAGCCGACCGGGGAGTTCGCCCGCAGGGCGTGGTTCCTCTACGAGCGCTTCACGGGGCGAAGCCTCGACCTGCCCGACATGGCGGGGGCGAAGGTCTACGCCCTCGCGATGGACCCCGACCTGCAGCTCACCGTGCCCGACGGGGAGCGCTCGAAGCGCCACAAGGTGATCGACAACCTGCCGGGGGTGCCCGGCTTCTGCCCCACCGTCCGGCGCACGCGCAAGCTCGACGCGATGCGCGCCGCCGGCCTGCCGGCCGAGGCGCAGTCGCTGCTGACCGCGGCCTCCCCCGACGTGCTCGCGCGCGCGGTGAGCTACCTCTACACGAAGGAGACGATGTCCTCGTTCGCGATCGAGGGCGAGACCGCGCAGGGCAGCCGCGCCGAGCGCTTCGTCGCGGCGCTCCGCCACGCCGAGGCCGTCGACCCGACCCGTGAGGCCGACCTCGTGAGGCTCCAGAACCTCATCGTCGACCCTCGCTTCGCGGTGGGGGGCTTCCGCACGCACCAGATCTTCGTCGGCGAGACGCTCGGCAACTACCGCGAGCACGTGCACTTCGTCTGCCCCAGGCCCGGCGACGTGCCCGACCTCATGCGCGCGTGGGCGCAGACCTTCGCCCGCTCGCAGCGCGGCCTCGACCCCGTCGTCGCGGCGGCCGTCGCGGCCTTCGGCTTCGTGTTCATCCACCCCTTCGACGACGGCAACGGCCGCATCCACCGGTTCCTCATCCACCACGTGCTCGCGCGCGCGGGGTTCACCCCGAGGGGCGCGCTCTTCCCCGTGTCGGCCGCGATCGTGCGCGACATGCGCTCCTACGACCGGGTGCTCGAGGCGTTCTCCGGCGCGATCATGCCCTTCATCGACTGGCGCGCGGACGAGCGCGGCGAGGTCCACGTGCTCAACGAGACCGCGCACCTCTACCGCTATTTCGACGCGACGAGGCACGCGGAATTCCTCTACGACAAGGTGGCCGAGACCATCCGCAAGGACCTGCGCGAGGAGCTCGACTTCGTCACCGTCTACGACGCCGCCGTGCGCGCGGTGCGTGAGCGCGTCGACATGCCCGACCGCCGGGTGAGCCTCTTCGTGCGGTTCTGCCTGCAGAACGAGGGCCGCCTCTCGAAGAACAAACGCAAGGACTTCCCCGAGCTCTCCGACGCCGAGCTCGACGAGCTCGAGGCGCTGGTCGCGCAGGCCCGCGCCCTCCGCGCCCTCCCCGTCGACGACGCCGACGCCACAACTCGTTCGCCACCTCGTTGACTTTCCCTCCCCGCGCTCACGAACATCGCGGGCATGCACGGCTCCGAGGTCCGCCTGAACCTCTTCCACGGCGCGCCGTTGGAGTACCGCTTCGCCTCGCCGCGGTGGCGCCAGGCCGCGCGCCCCGCGGCGTGGGACGAGCTCGTCGAGGCCGTGCGCGCCGTCGACCCGAAGCGCTGCCGGCGGCTCCTCTTCAGCGACTCGCCCCTGGCGCACCCGCGCTTCTTCGACCTCCTCGAAGAGGCCCGCGCGCGGGGCATCGGCAACCTCGCGGTCGAGACCGACGCGCCCCCCCTCGCCCGCCCCGGCGCCCTCGACGCCCTCGCGAACGCGGGCGTCGAGCGCGTCTTCGCGGTGGTGGGCGGCGGGCGGCCGAAGGTGCACGACCAGGTGATGCAAGACGCCGGGTCGTTCGCCGAGGCGATCGAGGGGCTGCGCGCGGCGGCGTCGTCGCCCGTGGCGCTCTACGCGGTGATGCCCGTCGTGCGGTGGAACGAGCGCGACGTCGAGCCCTTTCTCGACTGGCTCATCGAGCACGCGAAGCCCACGGGCTTTCTGCTCGCGCTGCCCGAGGTCTCGCGCGTGCCCGAGGCGCTGCGCAAGGTGCTGCTCCCGTACGGCGAGCTCGCGGCCCTCGCGGCGCGCGTCTTCACCGCCTGCTCGCGGTCGAAGGTCGAGTACGGCTTCTCGCTGCGGCGCGCGCTGCCGCCGTGCGCCGCGCGGGGCGCGCTCGACCGCTTCGGCACCTTCTTCTTCGACCGCATGGACTACCTGCGCCACGCCGACCGCGCCGCGTTCGAACGCGTCGACGCGTGCGCCTCGTGCTCGCTGGCCGAGACGTGCCCGGGCCTCGAGCGCGACTACCTCGACGCGTTCGGGCGCGAGGGCCTCGAGCCCATCGCCCTCGGCGTGTCGATGGACTGGAAGCTCAAGCAGGTGAACACCCTCGAGCGCCGAGACTTCAAGAGCGTCTCGGACTTCGAGAACGACGACGAGGGCCGCGGGCGCTCGCTCATCCGCATCAACGGCCACTGCAACATGTCGTGCTCGTTCTGCTTCGTCGACCGCACGGTGCCCGACTTCGAGGCCGAACAGATCCTCGGCGAGATCGAGCGCATGGCCGCGAAGAACCCCGCCCACCTGGTGCTCTCGGGCGGCGAGCCCACGCTGCACCCCGCGCTGCCGCGCTTCATCGCGCGGGCGCGCGAGCTGGGCTTTCGCACGATCGAGGTGCAGTCGAACGGCGTGAGGGCCGCCGACCCTGGCTACGCGAAGGCCCTCGTCGACGCGGGGCTCAACAAGGTCACCTTCTCGCTGCACAGCGTCGACCCCGAGCACTCGGACAAGATCACGCGCCTGCCCGGGGCGTTTCGCAAGACCATGGCGGCGATGCACAACTTCCGCCGCCTCGGCGTGCTCACGCAGGTCGCTCACGTGATCACCCGGTCGAACTACCGCGAGCTCCCCGACACGGTGCGCTTCCTGCGAGACGAGTTCCCCGAGCGCGAGGGGCACCTGAGCGTCTGCTTCGGCGTGGCGCAGCCCATCAGCGACCTCGTGTACACGTGGGTGATGCCGCGCTTCGACGAGATCAAGCCGTACATGCGCGAGGCGCTCGACCACTGCCTCGCCACGGGCGTGGGCTTCGGCGGCATGATCGGCCAGGGCGGCTACCCCCCCTGCATGCTCGACGGGGAGATGAAGTACTACGCCCCGAACCTCCAGAACATCTACCGCAGCCCCGACTACGGCGACCAGTTCGTGAAGCCCGAGCGGTGCCGGTCGTGCAGCTTCGACCCCTACTGCGTGGGCGTGCGGCGCATCTACGTCGAGACCTACGGCGACGACGAGGTGCGCCCCTTCGCCGCCGACCTCGGCGCGTACGTCACCGAGCGCGTGCAGCCGCTGCCCCCCACCGCGTCGACGGACCTCAGCGCCACCTTCGCGCGCGAGCATGGGGCCCCACAACTGGTGCAGCTCCGCACGAGGCGCGCGCCGTGATCGCCGAGGAGCGCGGGCGGCTCGGGCCGTGGGTCCGCGCGTTCGAGGCCGTGTACGGCTGGGCGCCGGAGCTGCGTGATTTCGACCGCGACGTGCCCGACGGCTTCACGATCACCATCCGCCCCGAGGTCGAGCCCGTCGAGCTGCTCGGTGGCACCGGGCACTTTCGCCACCGGCCCGCGATGACGGCCCACGTGCGGCGCATGGGCTACGCGTGGACCGACGCCCAGCGCGTGGTGACCATGCCCTCGCCCGCGACCTTCAACGCCCTCGCGGACAAGCTCGCGCCCGCGGGCGACGGCTACCGCGTGCGCGTGCACAGAGACCCCGGGCGCAACCTCGCGCTCGGGCCCTTTCTCACGAGCTACCTCGAGGGCTTCGTGCCCGCCCACGTCGCCGACGGCGCCCTCTACGCGGGCGTCGCCGCAGACCCGAGGCGCGCGCCGGGCCGCGGCGACCTGCGCTTTCACTTCGCGTCGTTCGCGCACGACCTCACGGTGCACGCGCTCAACTACCACCTCGTGCCGCGCGCGTGCATCGAGGCGTTCCGCGAGCGCATCGAGCGCGCGATGCCCGAGCGCGTGGCCGCGTGGAGGGAGCCCGGCGCGACGGGCCCGCTGACCCTCACCACGTTCTTCGACAACGACCTGAACCGCTACGGCTACGCGGTCTGGTCGCGCAGCGAGGGGCCCGGAGACTTCGCCCGGCGCTTCGCCGACCCGCGCAACCTCGCGCAGCTCCTCGACTGCCTCGCGCGGCGCATCGACGAGACCCTGCGCGGCCTCGGCGACGTGCCGAGCGGAGACACCCACGACATGCCCCCGCTCGTCCCCTGCGAGTTCGAAGTCTCGAGCTGACCTCCCCCTCTTCCCCCGGAGGCCCCCTTCGTGGTGAAACCACACGCGTGGAAAGGGAGCGCTCCACGCCCGCGTACGCCACGGCCGCCCTGGCCTCGGCGCTGCTTGCGGCCTGCGGCGCCGACAGCCGCTCCATCGTCGGCGTCTCGCGCCCGCCGCCCCCGATGGCCCTCGACGCGGCGGTCGACGTCGCCCCGTACGTCGCCCCCGACGCGCTCGCGCTCCCCGACGCGCCCATGAAAGACCCACCGCCCCAGGGCGCTCCGCTCGAGCCCATCTCGTCGTCGAGCGAGTGCGCGCTCCAGGGCGTCGAGGTGCTGCCGGGCCCCGCGCCGCTCACCGACCCGCAGCGCATGACGCTGCGCCTCGGCGTGAGCCGCTCGACGCGCGGACCGCAGGCGTCGCAGGGCGCGTCGCTCTTCAACGTCAACGCCACGGGCGCCGACCGATGCGCGACGCGCGCCGTGGGCCCGTGCGCGGTGCGCGACTGCCGCCCCGTGCTCACCAGCGTGGGCGACCGCGGGGCGCCGCTGCGGGGCGTGCTCGCGGGCCTGGTCACCGTGCGCGGCTCGGGGATGCAGGGCCCCTACGTGCTCGGCTCCGGCGAGAACGGCATCTACGCGCCGGCGCCGCAGGGCAGCGCGCCCGACGAGCCGCCGTGGCGCGAGGACGACGTGGCCTGCGTCGCGGCCGACGGCTTCGGCCTGGTGCCCGCGTTCCGCGCGCACGTGAGCTTCCCCCCCGCGCCGCGTGTGACCTCGCCCGCGCTCGCCGACCCGGTCGGCGAGGTGCTCTCGATCCGCCGCGACGAGGGCCTCACCCTCACCTGGGAGCCCGTGCCCGAGACCGTGAGCGTCTCGATGAGCCAGCGCCCCTCGAACGGACAGATCGCCATCTGGCTCGAGGACCTCTCGGTGACCTGCACCTTCGACGGCGCCGCCGGGCGCGCCGAGGTCCCCGCCGCGGCGCTCGCGAGCTTTCAGACCCTCGCCGACGGCAACAGCTCGGGCAGCCTCTCGGTCTCCACGCGGCGCGAGGTCGCCCTGGCCGCGGGGCCCGTGCGCGTCATCCTGAGCGCGTCGCAGGGCGTCTCGCTGCGCGCGCAGTTCGAGTAGGCCGCGCCCCTC
>JBDHVF010000035.1:0-21645 GCA_039809605.1 Polyangiales bacterium
TCGCTGCGCGGCTCGTCGGCGTCGGCCGCCGCCGCGCCGCCCTCCTCGACCGAGGCCGTGGCGGGCGCGGCGGAGGGCGCGGGCTCCGGGGCGACGCTGCCCGTGGCCGTCGACGGGGGCGACATGGCGTACCGGGACGACTGAGCCGACGCGCAGCCCTGCCAGAACGCGGAGGCGGCGCACAACCACAAGACGACGAGCGCGGTTCGAGGCATGGGGTTCGACTCTCCTTCGTGGGGCACTGACGGCGCTGAGAACGCGCGGGGCGGGGCGGCGCTTACACGCGCGGCGCGTGGTAGCGTGGCGGGGCGTATGCGGCCCCCTTCGTCGGAACTGCCCGCGCTCGACATCGCCTCGGCGTGGTCGCTTCTAGGCGAACCCGTCGAGGCCGTCGAGCCCCTCGGGCGGGGCACGCGCTCGCGGGTCTACCGCGTCACGCTCGCCGACGGAGAGACGCGCGTGGTGCGCCTGAGCCCCAAGGGCACGGGCCGCCTCGCGCGCGAGGCGTGGGTGCGCGCGCGCATGGCGAACACCGACGCGCCCACGGTGCCCGCGGTGGCGGTCACGCACCCGTCGCTCTCGACGCGCGCCGACGTGGTGCTGATGCGCGAGCTGCCGGGCCGCACGATGGACGTGGCGCTCGCGGGCGCGAGCGACGACGCGGCCGAGCGGCTCTGGGCGGCCTTCGGCGAGGGGCTCGCGGCGTTTCACGCCGTGCCCGTCGAGGGCTTCGGCCTCATCGACGGCGCGGGGCGCGGCGCGTGGGGCTCGTGGCGCGACGCGATGGAGCACCTCGCGAGCACCGCCCTCGGCGTCGCGCGGGGCACCGAGCTCGTCGACCTCTGCGCCCGCGCCGAGGCGCGCCTCGCGGAGCTCGCCCCGTCGCTCGAGCGGGTGCGCGCGCCGCACCTCGCGCACGGCGACGCGCAGCCCGCGAACGTGCAGTGCGAGGGCGAGCGCGTGGTGGCGTGGCTCGACTTCGAGTACGCGATGGGCGCCGACCCCCTCTACGAGCTGGCGTTCGTGTCGCGCTTCTTCGAAGCGACGCCGTGGGCGCCCGCGTCGCCGCGCTCGCGCGCGCGCCACATGGAGGCCTTCACCCGCGGGTACACCCGCCGCCTCGCGCCCGTGGTCGCCGACCCCGAGCGCCTCGGGTACTACCGCGTCGTGCACGCGCTGCGAGCGGCGGAGATGCTCCGCCTCGGCGCGCGCTCGCTCGACCCCGCGCGCCGCGCCGAGGCCGTCGAGCTCCTGCGCGAGCGGCTCGAGTCGGCCCTCACTCGAAGCTGACGCCCTCGGCCGCGGGCAGGGCCTCGAGCAGCTCCTCGGCCTGCGCGCGGAGGAACACCCCCGAGCGGTCGGAGGGCGAGGCGCGGTAGCGCGCGCCGAGGCGCTCGGCGACCTCGAGCAGCCGCACGAACCGGAAGGGCTGCGCGAGGAAGTGCTCGACGCCGAGCGCGCCGCAGTGCTGCGCGACGTTGGGCATCGACGACACGACCACCGCGGGCGGCGCCTCGTCGCCGAACGCCCGCAGCGCGAGCACCGTGGCGATCGACTGGAGCCGCGTCGCGCCGAGGTCGCACACCACCACGTCGACCGCGCCGCGGCCCACGGCGGCCACGGCCGCGCGCGCGTCGAACACGGGGCGGGCGAGGTGGCCCGCGGCGGCGAAGAGGTCCGCGAGGCGCCGCACGAAGGGGTCGTCGTCGCCCACGAGCAGCACGCGAACGCCCGCGAATCCGCCCGCCTCGTCATGCCGGTGATCCATAGGCCCTGAGGCCTCGTTCGCACGGGGAGGGCGAGGGGGTGAAGTTTCCTGCGACGATTCCGCCGCGGGTCGTTGACAGTCGCCGGGCGACCCGCGATTCAATTGCGCCCCCACATGATGTCTCGGAGCCCCCTCGCCCGCGGCGCCGCCGCGTGCGCCCTCTCGCTTCTCACGCTCGTCGCCGGCTGCTCGTCGGACCCTCCGCCCCCCACGGTCTTCGACGCCGGCTTCGACGCGCCCGAGGAGCCCGAGGACGTCTTCATCGGCACGGGCAACCTCGTGCTCGCGTGGACGGTGCGCGGCATGCCCGCGGCCACGGGCTGCGCGGCGGCGGGCGGCGTGTCGGTGCGCTTCCCCGCCAACTTCGTGCAGTTCATGCAAGACACCACGGTGCCGTGCGAGCAGGGCGAGCTGCGCATCAACGACACCGCGGCCACGCTCGCGGCCGTCACCGCCGAGCTCCTCGACGCGCAGGGCATGGTCGTGCACACCTTCGTGGTCGAGGCCAACGTGATGGCGGGCCAGACCACCACGGCCAACATCCGCTTCGAGCCCGAGGGGCGGCTCCTCATCCGCTGGCGCATCAACGACATGCCCCCGTCGAGCGAGTGCGCGATGGTCAACGCGCGGGCGACGCAGTTCCGCGTGCAGCGCGCGGTGCCCATGGCGCGCACGTGCACGTCGGGCTCGATGACCCTGCCCAGCGTGCAGGTGGGCCCGGTGCACATCACGGGTGAGCTGGTGTTCAACCAGGGCGACATGCGCCCGTGGCCCTCGATCGACACCACGGCCGACGTCACCTCGGGCGAGACCTCAGTCGTCGAGGTGAACTTCGAGAACGTCGCCCACACGATGATGATGCAGTAGCGCGGGGCTACCGCGTCGCCACGCGCTCGGCGCGCTCGATCAGCTCCTTCGCGACGATCACGTCTTTGAAGAAGAGCACCTCGCCGGGCGCGCCCTCGAGCCCGGCGTCGCTGCCGCGCAGGCGCCACGGCACCGCGAGCACGAGGTTCTTCGGCCCCGCCTCGCGAAGCAGCGCGAGGCGCGCCTCGAGGTACTCGCGCTTCCAGAAGCCCATCACCTCGACGTAGGCCACGCGCCCGTCGACCTTCTGGCGCAGCACGAACTCGGGGATGAGCACCCCTTTGCCCCCGAGGTCGATCACCTCGCTCCGCCGCTCGAGCGACCAGGGCGTGTCGAGGTCGGCGAAGCGGTCCATGAGCCACTGCTCCTCGCGGGTGACGTACACGCCCTTGTCGGGGTAGTGCGAGACGAGCCCCTGCTCGGCCGAGAGGCGCAGGGTGACGGGGCGCTTCTCCTTGCCCCACAGCACGTCGGCGCTCGCCCGCCACGCACCGCACAGGAGCAGCGCGGGCAGGAACTCCGCGAGCTGGAGCCCGTACTTCTGCGAGAGCTGAAAGAGCGACATGGGCCCGTCGAGGCGGATCGTGTAGCCCTTCTGCGCGGTGCCCGACACCGCGTGCATCAGCCGGTAGAACTTCACGTAGCGAAAGAGCTGGCGGTATCGCTGGGGGTCGCCCGCCTCGATCTCGACGGTCATCGACGTGGCGCGCAGGAGCACCGCCTGCGCGAGCCCCACGTTGTAGCGGTGCACCAGCGCCAGGGGCTCGAGGTCGGGGCCGCGGGTCATCACCAGCTCGCCCTCGAGGTCGGCGTACATCGCCCCGGTGACCTTCGCCGGGTCGACGCCGAGCTCGCCCGCCACGCGCGCCACCACGTCGTCGCGCGTGACCTTGTGCACCTCGTCGGCCGTGAGCACCGCGGGGTGAACCTTCGCGGCCTCTTCGAAGAGCCTCCTTCGCAGGAGCGCCGGGTCGCACGGCGCGCGCACCTCGAACTCCGCGCGGTCGGCCAGGAGCTTCGCCATGCCCCGGTGCAGGAGGTACTCGGTGCCCTCGCCGAGCAGGGCCGCGAGGGCGCCGTCGAGGGCCTCGCGCGTCCTGCCCACGTGGTCGCGAAAGACCGCCACGACCTGCCCGGCG
This sequence comes from Polyangiales bacterium, assembly GCA_039809605.1. Taxonomy (GTDB): domain Bacteria; phylum Myxococcota_A; class Polyangia; order Polyangiales; genus CAISKJ01. The sequence continues at coordinate 3,775 of JBDHVF010000035.1, forward strand.
AGCTCGAGCGCCGCGGGGTCCTTCGGGCTCACGTAGCGCGGCCGCACCTCGCCCTTGACCACGCGCGCGGCGACGAGGTCAGCGGTAAGCATCGTGCTCCCGCCTGCGGCCCGACTGGTGCTCCTCGACGGTGCCGCGGGTGATCACCTCGTAGAGCACCGCGCGCTTGCCCTCGCGGCGCCGCAGGATGCGCCCGAGCCGCTGCACGTGCTCCCTCACGCTCGCGGTGCCCGAGAGGATGATCGCCACGCTGGCCTCGGGGATGTTCACCCCCTCGTTGAGCACCCGCGACGTCACGATCGCGGGGTAGGCGCCCGCGTTGAAGCGGTCGAGCACCTCCTTGCGCTCCTTGATGTCGGTCTGGTGCGTGATCGCGGGGATGAGGAAGGTGCGCGAGATCGCGTACACCGTGTCGTTGTCGTTGGTGAACACGATGGTGCGGTCCTTCGCGTGCTGGCGAAAGAGCCCCTCGAGCACCATGAGCTTGCCCCGCGACGCCAGCGAGATCTGCTTCTGCTCCCGGTACGCGAGGAAGGCCCTGCGCCCCTCGGGCGAGCGCGACGACATCATCACGAAGCGCCCCCACCCGTCGGGGCCCGCCATGCTGATGCCCTTCTCGTAGAGAAAGTCTTTGTAGACGCCCCGCGCCTCCGTGTACGCCTCGGCCTCCTCGGGCGTCAGGTCGACGAACACCGTCTCGACGTCGTAGTCGGCCAGGTACTCGCCCGCGAGGTCCTTGATGCCCTTCGCGTACACGAGCGGGCCCACGCGCTCGTCGAGCAGCGCCTCGCGCCCGTCCGAGCGCTCGAGCGTCGCCGTGAGCCCCAGGCGGTACGGCGCGAGCGACATCTCCGCGGCCATGAGGTACGTGGGGCTCGGCAGGTGGTGGCACTCGTCGAACACCACCAGCCCCCAGCGATCACCGAGCCGCTCCATGTGGATGTACGCCGAGTCGTACGTGCTCACCGTGAGGTCCTCGGGCTCGTGGTAGCCGCCGCCGAGCAGCCCCACCTTCGCCCCGAAGGCCGTCACCAGCACGTCGTACCACTGGTTCATCAGGTCGAGCGTCGGCGCAACCACCAGGGCGCTCCGCTGCACCGACGCGATCGCCATCTCGGCCACGTAGCTCTTGCCCGCGCCCGTGGGGAGCACCACCACCCCGCGCGAGCCCTTCGCCTTCCACGCCGTGATGGCCTCGCGCTGGTGCGCGAAGGCCTGGCGCTCGGCGCGGTGCGAGAGCGCGAGGGCGTTGTACCGCCGCGCCGTGTCGGTGAAGGCCCCGTGGCCCGCGCGCGCCCAGCGCGTGAGCGCCGTCACCACCTCGCGGTAGCGGTAGCCCGGCGCGCGAAACCGATGCACGCGCGCGTCCCACGCGCACCCCGGCGGAGGCGCGTCGAGGCCCGGCGCGAGCCCCTGCGAGAGGCCGTCGAGCAGCAGCGTGCCGCTGTCGAATCGCAGCGTGATCTCTTCGATGCTCAAGGGGGTCGAGAGGGTCCTACCGCCACACCCCCGGCGCGCGCAATGTCTGGGTGTGCAGGGTTGTGGAGAGCCCGCCGCACGCCGGTGCATGCATTTCGCGTCCGGACGATCGTCACACTGTTGCTCGCGAATCGCGCGTGAGGTGATATTGACTCCCGAGCGCGACGTCGAACGAATCCGTCGAGCGGACGTCGACGTACCCTCACCGAGCGCTGGCGCGCGCTCCAACGCCACGAACATGAAGCCCCCCGTCGACCACGACCCGATCCTCGAGAAGCTGCTCGCCGGCACGCCGGCGCGCGTGCTCGAAGGGCTCTCGGGCAACGACCCCGACGTCACGGAGGCCGTCAGCCTCGACGCCGAGGCCCTCGCGGCGTTCGCCCTCGCGCTCGCCCCCGTCGCCCCCTCCGCCGGCCTGCGCGAGCGCGTGGCCGCGGCCGTCGGCGCCGCGCCCGACGTGACCCGCCGCGCCGCGGTGCTCGTGGTCGACATGCAGCGAGATCACCTCACGCCCGGCGCGCCCCTCGAGATCGAGCGCGCGAGAGAGATCGTCCCCGCGCTCAAGCGCCGCATCGAGCGCGCGCGCAGCGAGGGCGAGGCCGTGATCTACGTCGTCGACCACCACGAGCCGGGCGACCCCGAGCTTCGGGCGTGGCCCGAGCACAACGTGGCCGAGCCCCTCGACGACATCTGGCCCGAGATCGCGCCCGAGCCGTCGGACATCCTCGTCACGCACCGCTCGTACAGCGGCTTCTTCGAAACGAAGCTCGACGACGTGCTGCGCAGCCTCGACGTGAACACCGTGGTGGTCACCGGGTGCATCACCGAGATCCACCTCTTCGCCACGGCCACCGACGCGCTCCAGCGCGGCTACCGCGTCGAGGTCCCGCGCGACTGCCAGGCCGGCTCGTCGCCCGAGGCCGAGAAGGTCATCCTCGGCACGCTCACGGTGATGGCGCCGACGCTCCCCTTCGAAGCGCGCTGAGCGCCGCGAGCGCGGCCAGCACCCACCACGCCCCGCCGCCCCCGCCCGGCCGCGCCGCGCACGAGAAGAGCCCGCGCGGCCGTCGGACCTCGGGCGCGCGAGGGCGCGCGGCGTCTCGCGCGACGGGGGCGACGTCGGTCACGTCGGTCACGTCGGGCGCGTCGGGCGCGTCTTCGACGGGCGCGTCGGTCGCGGCGTCGAGGGACTCGCCGTGGTGGCGGTGGTGATGGTGGTGGCCACCGCCGTGGCGGCTCTCGCACACGAGGCAGTGAAAGCTCCGCACGCCGTCGTCGGTCTCGCGGGTGCAGCGGCGGCGGCGGCAGACGCCCTCGAACTCGTCGGCCTCGCAGGGGTCGCCGGGGTGCCTCGCGCGGCACGGGTCGGAGCCGCCCTGCGGCGGGTCGGCGAGCGCCGAGGCCGTGGTGAACAGGGCCGCGCTGAGGAGCAGGAGCATGGCGCGGCGCGGTCGGGGCATGGGCAGGGTCAAGGACTTCGCAGCAATCCGCGGGCGATTGCAAGGAGGCAGCGAGCCGGCGCCCGCTACGACGAGATGGCCGCGGGGTAGAACGACTGCCAGCAGCCCGAGGGCGCGATGCTGCGCGGGCCCGCGCGGCGCTCCTCGTTCATGCGGCGCACGATGGCGGCGGCGGCGGCCTTGGGCTCCTGCTGCACGCGGGCCCAGCGGAAGAGCAGCCACGCGCGGGCGAAGCACGTCTCGTCGTCGTCGCCCGTGGCGCGGTGGATGGCCGTGGCGAGGACCGTGAGCGAGCGGTGGTGGGCGTCGGTGAAGGCAGCGACCCGGCGGGCGACGTGATCCTGTTCGGTCTCCATGTCCCGTATCTACGGCAGGAGCGCTCCGCGACCACAGGCGGTCGGTCGAAGTTCTCGTCAGCTCCCGAGCCTGAAGCGCATCCCCGCGGAGACCGTGAGGGTGGTGACGCCGCCGTTGTCCCCCGGCGCGAGGTCGAACGTGAGGCCCGCGGTGGCCGCGATCGCGGGGGTGATGTCGAACTGCGCCCGCGCGTAGGGCTCGACCCACACCGTGGTGATCTGCGCGCCCGAGAGGCCCTGAAACAGCCCCAGCGCCGCGCCCGCCGTGCCCCGAAACCGCCCCCGGCTCGACGCGGGGAAGGTGAACTGCGCCCCCGCCCCGAGGCCCAGCGCCGTGGTGGGCGTGGTCATGAACATCACCGCCGCGACCGCCTCGAGCCCCGGCACCGGGCGGATCGCGTAGGCCCCCTCGACCCGCAGCATGAACGCCAGCGACGAGGGCTCCGAGAGCTGCGCGCCGGGCCTCGCCATCGAGGGCGCCTCGCGCGTGCCCGAGAGCAGCCCCCCCACGTGCAGCGCCGCGCCGATCGCGAAGGGCCCGCCGTCGCTGTACGAGCGCATCGGGTTCGCGGCCTCGTACGCGCGCTGGCGCTCCTCCTCCTGACGCCGTCGCTGGGCCTCGGCCTCGCGACGCTGCGCGTCGGCGCGCTGGCGCTCCTCGGCCTGGCGGCGCTCCTCGGCCTCGCGGCGGCGGCGCTCCTCGTCGGGGTCGACGGGCGCGGGGCCGAGGGCCGCCGGGTCGAAGAGCGCGGCCACGGTGACCGACACGGGCTCGCCGGGGTTGTCTCCGCCGACGTTGACCTGCCGCGTGGCCTGCCGCGCGGTCGCCACGTCGGTGAGCGTGAGCGTCAGGTCGTACTGCCCCGAGAGCGGACGCACCGACCCGGTGATCACCTGCGTCGCGCCCATGTTGCGCCCGAAGCCCGCGATGCTCTGCGCGTCGCGCGGGGTGTCGACCCCCATCATCGCCCGCACCGCCGTTCGGTCGGGCACGCGCGCGCCGCGCGCCAGCAGGGCGTTGCGCACCACGGCCTCAGCGTCGTCGATGAGGTCCTGCGTGGCGTTGCCCCCGAAGGGCAGCACCACCACGGTCGACTGCGCGGGGGGCGGGTTCTGCGCCGTCTGCGCGAGCGCGACGCGAGGGGCCAGCGCGGGAAGGGCCGCGCACAGGGCCAGCGCGCACGCGACGAGCCGCGCGGGGCTCATCCGAGCACCTCGCGGTCCTTGCCGGGGCCCTTGGGGGCGCCGACGATGCCCTCGCGCTCCATCTTGTCGACGATGCGCGCGGCGACGTTGTACCCGATGCCCAGGTAGCGCTGCACGAACGACACGGAGCACTTGCGCTGCGAGAGCACCAGGGCCACGGCCTTCTCGTACTTGTCCTGCGGCACCTTGATCTCCGCGGGGCCGTCGTCGCTCGCGGCCTCGTCCTCTTCGCGGGGCTTGAGGATGTCTTCGTCGAAGGTGGGCCTGCCCTGCTCGCGCCAGTGGTCGGTGATGCGCTGCACCTCGTCTTCGTTCACGAAGGCGCAGTGTACGCGCCGCAGGTCGCTCGCGCCGGGCGGCAGGATGAGCATGTCGCCCTTGCCCAGCAGGTGCTCGGCCCCCTGCTGGTCGAGGATCACCCGCGAGTCGAGCTTCTGGCTCACCTTGAAGGCGATGCGCGCGGGGAAGTTCGCCTTGATCATCCCCGTGATCACGTCGACCGACGGGCGCTGCGTGGCGAGGATGACGTGGATGCCCGCGGCGCGCGCCTTCTGCGCGAGGCGGGCGACGGCGGCTTCGATGTCCTTGCCGGCGACCATGATGAGGTCGGCGAACTCGTCGACCACCACCACGATGTACGGGAGCTTGCGCGGCTGCGCGGCGCCGGCCTTGGCGAGGGCCACGTCGGGCGACTCGCCCTCGGCGGCCTTGATCTCCACGGTGGTGCCGGTCTCCTTGGTGCGCACGGGGCCGTCGAGGCCGCGCACGGTGCGACCCTCGGCCACGGCCTTCGCGACGCGCTCGTTGTAGGTGACGATGTTGCGCGAGCCGGTCTGGGCGAAGAGGGTGTAGCGGCGCTCCATCTCGTCGACCACCCAGCGCAGCGCCAGGGCGGCCTTCTTCATGTCGGTCACCACGGGCAGGAGCATGTGCGGGATGTTGTCGTAGACCGCGAGCTCCACCATCTTCGGGTCGACCATGAGCATCCGCACGTCGTCGGGGGTGCGCTTGTAGAGAAGGGACGCGAGCATGACGTTGAGTCCTACGCTCTTGCCCTGCCCGGTTGCGCCCGCGACGATGAGGTGGGGCATCGCCGCGAGGTCGGCGAAGTAGGGCGCGCCCACGACGTCCTTGCCGAGCGCCACGGGCAGCGCCCCGCCGAGGTTCTGAAACGCCTCGGTCTCGATGAGCTCCCGGAGGTAGACCATCTGCCGCTTCGCGTTGGGCACCTCGAAGCCCACGCGGCCCTTGCCGGGGATGGGCGCCACGATGCGCACCTTGCTCGCCTCGAGGCTCATGGCGATGTCGTCGCTGAGCCTCGCGATCTTCGAGAGCTTGGTCCCCGCCGCGGGCACCACTTCGAAGGTCGTGACCACGGGCCCCGGGTGCACCTCCATCACCCTGCCCTCGATGGTGTAGTCCGCGAGGGTCTTGACCAGGCGCTCGGCCGTCGCGCGCAGGTGGGCCTCGTCGAACTGCACGCCCGCGGGCGGAGGCTTCGAGAGCATGTCGATCGACGGGAGCTTCATCTCCGCCGCGGCGGGCACGGGCGGAGGCACCGGGTCGACGGCCACGTGGTCGGCGCTCTTCTTGGCGCGCTCGATCTCGCGGTCGTGCGAGACGATGTTCAGCTCCCCTCCCCCCGCGGGCTCGTCGAGGTCGAAGGGGGCCTCGTCCTCCGCAGGCGCGGGCTCCTCTCGCGCAGGCGCGGGCTTCGTACGCGCAGGCGCGGGCTCCTCTCGCGCAGGCGCAGGCTTCGTGCGCGCGGGTACGGCCCTGGTGCGCGCAGGCACGGGCTCCTCATGCGCAGGCATGGAAATATCGCACGCAGGCGCGGGCTCTTCACGCGCAGGCGCGACGACGACGGGCGCGGGCTGCGCGGCGGGCGCGACGACCACGGGCGCGGGAGGCTCTTCGGGCGCGGGCGGCGGGGCGCTCTTGCGGCGGCCCTTGCGCGCGGGGGCGGGCTTCGGCTCCGAGTCGGTGGCCGAGCGCGTGAGGGCGGCGACGAGGGCGTCGGGCTCGGAGGCGACGGCCTCTGCGGGCTCGTCGTCGTCGGGCTCGGGCGGCGCGTCGAGCACCGGGCGCAGGGCCTTCGCGGTGAGCTCCTCGGGCGCGGGGCCGCGGGTGCTCGTGGGGCGCTTCTGGGCCTCGCGCTCGTCGACCTTGCGGGCCTCCTTCCACGCCTTCGCGAGCATGGCCGCGCCGCCGAGGGCCGCCGCGCCGCCCTTGACGCCCGCGTCGCGCGCGCCCGCGGCGACGGTCACCACGCTCAGCCTCGTGCGCACCACGAGGGCCACGAGCAGCAGGGTGAGCACCACGGTGAACGCGCCCGCGTCGCCCACCGTCGCGCGGAGGAGCTCCCCGAGCGTCTCGCCCACGAGGCCGCCCGCGGGCAATCCCCCGAGCGCGGGGCGGTCGCCGAGCCAGAGGTGCAGGCCCGTGGCCGCCGTGACGACGATGCCCGCGGAGCCGAGCGATCGCAGCGGGCGCACGGGGCGCACCGTGCGGCGGAAGAGGCGCACGGCCACGACGCAGCACGACCACGGGAGCAGCAGCGAGGCGGTGCCGAGGAGCGCGACGGCGGCCTCGGCGACGCGCGCGCCGATGGGGCCGACCCAGTCGGCGCCGCCCGCGGCGTGCCAGCTCGCGAGCGCGAGGGCGAGCAGCGCGCCCGCGGAGAAGAGCACGATGCCCGCGACCTCGTGGCGCTTGGGCTCGGGCATCGCGAGCGGATCACGACGGACGTTGGCGGGCGGCGGCGGCACGGCGGCATTGGTAAGCACACCCGCGGCCCCCAGGGCCAGGAAACGGCATTCCCCCCGCGGCGCTGCGATGCGCGGGGGCCGAGAGCGCCCCTCGCGCGGTCCGCTGTTGACCCTCGCCCCGGAGCGTTTAGGATCGCGCCGACGTTGGGAAGGATCGCTCCCCGCGCGGAGCGCCTCCGAGGAGCATTGATGCGTTCGTTCACTCAAAGGGCCGCCCTCACCGCGGCGATCGTGCTGGCGGTCTCGGCTTGCAACGTCTCCGACGCCGACATCGAGCACTGGAAGCACACGCAGCGCGGGCCCCGCAAGATCACCACGGTGCTCGTCGAGAACCGCTACGAGCAGCCCATGCGCGTGCACGCGGCGCGGGCGCTCATCGAGATGAAGCACCCGAACGCCGACGGCCTCGAGCTGCTCCAGAGCGCGTTCCAGTCGATGGCCCCCTCGGACCGCGAGCCGATCATCCACGCCCTCGTGGGCGAGCTGCGGGGCATGCTGGGCCCGCAGGGCGCCGCCAGCGCGCAGGGCCCCACCGAGCAGCAGATCAAGGCCAAGGACGCCGCGTACGTGATCCTCCGCGGCGACGGCCGCCAGTCGTTCGCCAACGCCGAGGACCGCGCCGCGCTCTCGAGCATGGTGCTCGACTGGGTGCTCGCGGATTTCAACACCCGCGCGCTCGCGGGCTCGTACACCGCCGAGCAGATCGTGCAGGCGATCGGCCCCTCGTCGGTCGACCGGCTGAACCAGTCGATCACCTTCAGCGAGCAGGCCATCCCCGTGGTGGTCGAGATCGCGAAGCTGGTCAACGGCATCGCCACGCCGCAGGGCAAGCAGTCGACCACGGCGCGCATCGTGGCGGTGGCGACCGAGATCGACGCCGCGGCCGCCGACGCGCGGCTGCGCGATATCGGCCGGCGCCTGCTCGAGAACGCGCACCGCCCCACCGACGACGCGGCCCTCGGGCGCGCCGTGGGGCAGCTCCGCACGCAGTACCTCACGGTGCTCTACGAGGCCATTCGCACGCTGGGGCAGCCCAACGGCACCGACTACCTGCTCACGGTGGCGAGCAACCCCGCGACGCCCCTCGAGCGCAGGAAGCTCGCGCTCACGGCCATGGCGAACAACGTCTCGACGGCGCACGCGCAGCGGCTGCTGGGCGTGGTCAACTGCGCCGCGGCGGCGCCGGCGACCAACTGCGACATCGAGCTCCGGGGCATCGCGGTCGACCGCATCGGCGAGACGCGCGAGCGCGCGGTGATCCCGCAGCTCTTCGCGCTCTACGACACGGCCAACGGCGGCGCGGCCGACCAGAGCTTCACGCTGCGGTGGAAGCTCGGCGAGGCGATCATCAAGCTCGGCGGCGCGGCGATCATCCCCGAGTTCATGCAGCACCTCGGCGCGCAGCGGCCGGCGCCCTTCGCGGGCATGACCTTCGCGGAGCTCAACGGCGAGGCGCAGGCCCTCGGCGACCTGGCGCCCCCGCCGCGCGAGTCGATGCGGGCGTACCTCACGAACAACCACCCGGTGCCCGTGCGCGTGCTGGCGATGATGTTCCTCGGCATCAAGGGCGAGCAGTCGGACCTCGCGACGCTGGGGCAGTACACGAGCGAGACGACCCCGGTCACGGGCGAGGGCTGGACCGACGCGCAGCTCACCACCGTGGGCGCCGTCGCCACGCGCACGCGGCAGAGCCTGGAGCAGACGCTGCGCCAGGGACAACAGACGACGCCCGGCGGCAACCGCTAGGGCAGTCACGGACCCAACACCCATGATGCCCGACCCCCAGAACAAGAACCCCCGGACGTTCCAGTGCCGTGACTACCTCTGGGACGCGTTCGAGGCCATCGCGCAGGAGATGGACTGCACCACCGACTCGCTCGTGAACGAGGCGCTGCGGGTCTACCTCCAGTCGAAGGGCCGCGGCGGCCCGATGGCCGACATCCCCGAGCCCCTCGAGCCCCGCGCGGGCGCGGGCTTTCGCGCGCCCGGCATGGGTCAGCCCGGCATGGGTCAGCCCGGTATGGGCCAGCCCGGTATGGGCATGCCCGGAATGCCTCGGCCGGGGATGCCCGGTCAGCCTCCTCCGATGGGCCCCGGCGCTCGCCCCGGCATGCCCGGTGCGCCGCCTCCCATGCCCGGAATGCCCGGCATGCAGCAGCAGCCCCCTCGCCCGGGAATGCCTCCGATGGGGCAGGGCGCGCAGCCGGGGATGCCCGGGCGCCTCCCTCCCCTCCGCGGGCAGCAGGGTGGTCTGCCCCCGATGAACCCCAACATGCCGAGGCCCCCGAGCGGCCCCGGCATGCCCGGTGGGATGCAGGGGGGGATGCCCGGCGGGATGCAGGGGGGAATGCCCGGCGCGAACCCGATGATGGGCGGTCCGAGGCCGCCGCAGATGCCTGGCGCGCCGCCTCCGATGGGGCAGGCGCCGGGCATGGGCAACCCGATGATGAACGCGCCGCGGCCGATGGCGCCGCCGCAGCAGATGCCCGGAGCTCCGAGGCCGCAGCCCGGTCGTCAGGGCGGCACGCTCGTGGCGATCTACGAGGGGCAGCAGTACCCCGTGACCAAGGAGGAGTTCGTCATCGGCCGCGGGCAGAAGACGAGCGACCTGACGATCCGCGATTCGAACGTGTCGCGCCGTCACGCGTGCGTGGTGCTCTACAACGGCCAGTACTGGATCGTGGACCAGCAGAGCACCAACGGGGTCGAGTACAACGGCACCAAGGTCGACAAGAAGGTCGTCGAGCACGGCGACGTCTTCCGCATCTGCGACCACGAGATCCAGTTCGTCTACCGCTGACGTCCCGCGCGTCGCGCGCGGAAGACTAGTTCCCCTCCGCGAGTCCGCGGGTGATAGCATCGCTCGCGACCGGCCGGCACCTCCTATGACCGACGACCCGAACCGCAAGTCACTCCGCCAGTTCCAGTGCAGGGACTACCTCTGGGACACCTTCGAGCAGATGTCTCACGACCTGGAGTGCTCGGTCGACTACCTCATCAACGAGGCGATGCGCCATTACGCGCGCAGCCAGGGCAAGCTCCGTCAGACCATGGCGCCCACCAACGCGCCGCGGCCGGGTGACCCCCGCATCGCACAGGGCGCGGGCGCGCCGCGGCCGATGCCCGGCGCGATGGGCGGGGCGATGCCTCGTCCGCAGGGCCCGCCGCCGATGGGCCCCAACGGCGTGCGCCCGATGCAGCAGCCCGCGATGGGCGCGCCCTACGGGCAGGCGCGCCCCGCGCCGATGCAGCAGGGGTATCCGCAGCAGCCGCGCGTGCCGCAGCCCCCGGCGTACCCCGGCGCGGGCGGAGGCCCCGTGCTCTACGCGGTCTTCGAGGGCCAGAAGTACCCCATCGTGAAGGACGAGTTCTACATCGGCCGCAGCAACAAGAGCTGCGACCTGATCGTCAAGGACCCGAACGTCTCGCGCCAGCACGCCCGCATCGTGCGCCACCAGGGCCAGTTCTGGATGGTCGACATGGGCAGCACGAACGGCATCGAGTTCCAGGGCACGCGCGTCGACCGCCGCCCCATCGGCGAGGGCGACGTGTTTCGCATCTGCGACCACGAGATCGTCTTCACGTACAGGTGATCGGCCCTCCCCCGTCTCCCCATAGGCGGCGAGATAAGGCGCAAACGGCTTGTAGGAAGCGCCTCGCGCACGCCGGGGTTCGGGGGCGTTGCCCCCCTCACCCCGAGCTACCGAAGGTGGTCGCCCCGTGAGGGGCTCCAGAACGTTGGCGCGCTCGGCGCGCTCGCGAAGAACTCGCTTCTACCAACGCCATCGAAGGGTTTGCTGCGCTTGCTACGCGTCTCCTTCGACGACGGGCAAGGCCTCAACTCATGTCAGGTTGCATGCGCTACAGGAGCGCGCGGTGCGCGCCAACGTTCTGGAGCCCCTCACGGGGCGACCACCTTCGGTAGCCCGGAGTGAGGGGGGCAACGCCCCCGAACCCCGGCGTGCGCGAGGCGCTTCCTACAAGCCGTTCGCGCGCTATTTCGCCGCCTATGGGGGGACGGCCGCTACGGCAGCGCGATGGTGATGCGCCGCGTGTCGGCCGTGTCGAGCGCGCGCGCCTGCTCGGCGAACGACCCGTAGGCCTCGGGCGTGACGCGCCCGGTGGGGATCTCCACGCGGCGCGTGAGGTGAAAGCCGTCGCGGGTGCGCTCGCTGCGGATCGACCACGCGATGCCCTGCGCGCGCCCCTCGGCGTCGGGCGGCAGCTCGTCGACGCGCGCGCCCGTGGGGAGCGTGACCGTGAGGTCGAGCGTCGCGCGCACCGGGTCGCCGTTCCACATGGGCACCGAGCGCTCGCGCGTGTCGGCGTACACGCGCGCGGCCTCGGCCTGAAAGATCCCCTCGAACGCGAGCTGCGAGCCCGCGGGCGTCGCCATGTTGGGCGCGCGGAACGTGTACCGGAACACCATGTCGGCCTCGCGGTCGTCGACGCCCGTGATCTCGAGCGACTCGAGCGACGCGCCCGCCACCATGCGCCCCACGTACGCTTCGAACTGCCGCTCGCGGTTGGCCGCGTCCATCGAGCGCACGGCCTCGCGCGCGCCCGTCGCCGCGTAGCCGCGCAGGCGCTCCTCGACGGCGGCCCGGCCCGACCCGTCGCCCGAGAGCGCGAGGCGAACCGTGAGCGTGCGCCCGTGGGCCTCGAGGTCGAGCGGCGGGAGCCTCTCGCGCGGCGCGCCCTGCGAGAGCATCAGGGCCTCGGAGCCCGCGAGCGCCGGGGGCACGTACGACACGGGCGCGTTGTGGTCGGCGGCGGTGATCCACCGGGGGCCGCGCTCGGTGCGCACGCGCAGCATGATCGACTGGAAGGTGTCGTCGTCGGCGAGCTCGCTCGGCGTCGCGTCGGCCGAGCCCTGGCGCACCAGCGCGATCTCGCACGGCACGTTCGAGAGGTTGAGCAGGTAGCAGAGCACCCGCGTGCGGTGGCCCTGGCGCGCGGCCACCATGCGCGCGGCCTGCTCGAAGGGGGTGCCGGCGCCCTCCTGCTCGATGTGGTCGAGCACCCACGCGTGCAGGCGAGAGAGCTTCTCGCTGGCCGTGCGCGCGCCGCGCGTGACGTCCGCCGCGAGGCGCACCGACTCGGGGTCGGCCACGTCCATGTCGACGAGGCGCTCGCGAAGCGCGTCGACGAAGCGCTCCCACGTGGCGCCCACGCCCACGGCGACGCTCGGGATGAACTCCCTCGCGGCGACCGAGCGGGGCTCGGGGGTCATGCGGTGCGACTGGCGCGCGACCCATCGGTGCTCGACGAGCCCGCCGCGGTCGGTCTGCTCGTGCGACGGCGCCGGGCCGCGGGGGTCGACCACCAGCGGGACGCCGCGCGGCGTGACCACCACGTACTCCGAGCGGTCGTACGGCACGTCGAAGCCCCTGAAATAGAAGCGGTCCCCGAGAAAGCCTCCGGGGGCGATGTCACCGGGCGAGAGGGCGCGCACGTACTCGAACTCCACCGCGTCGCCGGGGCGCAGCTCGGGCAGCGAGAGCGAGTCCTTGCCCGCGACCTGCTCGGGCTCGAGGATGCGCCCGTCGGCCTTGAGCGTGCGCACGCGGTAGACCGACGCGCCCTGCGGCGGCGTGAACTCGCCGTACTCCTCGACGGCCTCCTGCGACTGCACCCGCACGACGTTGTGCGTGAGCTCGAGCGCCGAGCCGTCGGCGTAGCCGCGCCGCACGGTGTAGTCGAGCACCAGCACCGCGGCGCCGTCGTACTGCCGCCCCGACGCTTCGAAGTCGGCCAGCACCCTCCTGCCGTCGAGGCGCCAGGGCTCGAGGTCGTCGCGCCGCGCGAGGAGCGCGCGCATGCGGTAGAGCGTGGCGAGCGCCGCGGGCGAGCGCGCGAGCTCGCGGTCGAGCACGGCGCGGGCCTCGGCCGTGTTGCCCTCGGCCACGAGGATGTCCGCGAGGTCGGCGCGCAGGGCGTCGTCTTCGGGCATGTCTGCCAGCAGGGCGAGCGCGCGCCGCGCGGCCTCGGCGTGGTCTCCGCGCGCGCGGGCGAGCTCGACGAGCGAGCGGCGCAGCCCGCGGCCCTCGGGGTCGTCGGCCACGAGGCGCAGGTACTCGGTCTCGGCCTCGCCCCAGCGGCGCAGGCGAGAGAGGGTCGCCGCGGCGGCGTCGGAGAGCGCGTCGCAGCGGCGCACCTCGCCCGCGAGCGCGGCCTCGACCTGCCCGTCGGCGCGGCGCTGCGCGAGCGAGAGCAGCATGCGAGAGGGCCAGCACGCGTTCGGCAGGCGCTCGCGCGCGCGGGCGAGGAGCTCGCGCGCCTCGCCGTCCCAGTTGCGCTGCATGAGCCGGTCGGCGAGCTCGGAGTCGACCTCGGGGTTGCCCTCGTAGCGCCGCGCGATGGCGCGCAGCGCCGAGAGGGCCTCGTCGGGGCGCTCGTCGTCCCAGAGCAGCCGCGCGAGCTGGAGCCGCGGGAAGTACGCCCCCTCGTCGAGGCGCGCGGCGGCTTCGAACGCGTGGCGCGCGCGGTCGCGGGCCTGCGCGGGCGGCACGAAGGGGTCGGCCAGGGCCACCGAGCCCCACGCGATGAGCGAGGTCGACGTGGGCGACCGGCCCGTCGCGAGCGGCCGCAGGAGCTCCCGCGCGGCCACGGGGTGCTTGCGCGAGAACGCGAGCTCCGCGGTCGCGTAGCGCGCGAAGGGGTCGGCCGGGGCGACGGCCTCGGGCGAGTACGCGTCGTCGGCGGCCGACGGCGCCGCGGGGTACACCGCGGGCGGCGTGGCGTTGGCGGCGCCCGCGGGGGCTTCGAAGCGCGCGAGGGGGCGACCCGCGGGGTCGGTCACCGCGGCGATGAGCAGCGGCGAGTGGTAGCTGCTCGCGACCTTGACGCGCAGCGTGTGGGCGCCGGCCGCGAGGCGCACGGGCACGTTGACCACGGTGCCCACCGCGCGGCGCCGCGGGTCGACGGTGGCGACGGTCACGCCGTCGACGAGCACGGCGTAGGCGTTGGGCGACTCGACGTGCACGACGGCGTCGGCGTCGCGCTCGACGCGAAGGTCCGTCGAGGCGTAGAGCACGCCCGTCCACGTGACGCCGCGCCCGAGGTTGGCCGCGCAGCCGCGCGCGCGCACGGGGTAGGTGCGCTGCGCGCCGCGGCCGGGGCCGAGGTCGTACGAGGCCGCGAGGGGCGCGGTGCCCTCGGGGCCGAAGCGGTCGTCGAAGCGCAGCATGGGCAGGGGGCCGAAGGGGCCGGCGACGGTCCACGCGGTGACGCAGCCGGCGGCCTCGACCCAGCGCGCGGTGAGCTCGCGGTCGCCGCGCTCGCGCGCCCATCGCACGGCGCTCTCGACGAGGGCCACGCGGGCCGCGGCGCCGAGGTTGCCGGGGCGCTCGACCACCTCGTCGACGAGCGCGCGCAGGGGCGCGTCGAGGTCGCGCACGTCGCCGCGCAGGGAGATGATCTTGGGCACCGCCGCCTCGGCGATGGCGGGGCCGAGCGGGTCGTCGCCGTCGCGCGCGGCGCGCACCGCGGCGACGTACTCGACGAGGGCGCCTTCGAAGTCGCCGCGCTGCGAGAGCACCAGGCCCCGCGCGAAGCGCACGCGGGGGTCGCCGGGGCGCTCGGCGGCGAGGGCCGTGAGCTCCGAGAGCGCGACGGAGGGGTCTCCGCCGGGGGCCACGAGCTCGGCGAGGGCGCGGTCGCGGCGCGCGAGGGCGTCGGTGGGGCGCTGCCGGGCGCGGGCGCGCAGCGAGGCGAGCGAGACCTGCGGGCGGCGCGAGGTGGTGGCGGCGGTGCCGCACGCGGCGAGCGAGAGGGCGAGGGCGAGGGCGATGGGGCGCTTCATCGGGCGGCCTCCGTGGGGGCGAGGCGCACGGTGACCCTGCGCGCGAGGGCGTCGTCGACCGACTGCACGAAGGTGCGGAAGGCGGGGTACTCCTGCGGGGTGACGCGGTCGCGCGCGAGCACGAGCACCCTGCGCACGTGCAGGGCGCCGGGGCGCTGCTCGACGCTGAACTCCAGGCGCCCGAAGGGGCTCTCGAGGCGCGCGGCGGGCGGCAGCTCGACGACCGAGGCGCCCGCGGGCAGGCGGATGGTGCGCGTCTCGTCGAAGGTGCTGGGCACGCCCACGACCACGTCGTACTGGCGCGTGGAGCGCGCGGCGAGGCGGCGCGCGAGGTCCATGGGGGCGACGGCGGCGAAGAGGAGGCTGTCGCCCTGGCGCGTGCCGAAGCTCGGGGCCGCGGCGTCGTAGCTGAACTCCGCGGGGCGCTCGATGTCGGTGAGGTCGCCCGTGCGCACGGCCGTGACGTGGATGCCCGGGTAGTGCTCGCGGAGCTGGTCTTCGACGCGCTCGACGCGCGTGGCCTGGGCCTCGAGGGTGCTGCGCGCGCCGCCCGCGTCGGGGCCCGTCACGCGCTGCGACACGCGGAAGAGGGCGGCGCCGCCCGGCTGGATCGCCACCTCGGAGGTCACCGCGGTGACGTTGCGGTCGGGCGTGTACACGGGCGTCTGCACGAGCCGCGCGTTGCCGCGCTGGTCGACCACGAGGGCCATGACCCCCTGGTCGCCGCCGGGGAGCTCGTCCATCCCGCTGTGCTGCGCGGTGCCGTCGAGGAAGAGGTCGAGCGAGGGCACGTACGCGATGGCGTGGTCGAACACGGCGAGCGACGCGGGCGTCGGCTCGATGCGCCCGTTGCGCCGCGTGCGCACGAGGGCCACCGAGGCGTCGACGCCGGCCTCGCGGAGCATCGCCACGATGGTGGAAGCCTTGTCCTTGCAGTCGCCGAAGCCGCGGGTGCAGACCTGGGTCACGGGGTAGGGCTTGAAGCCGTGGATGCCGAACTCGAGCGCCACGTAGCGCGTGTGCGAGAGCACCCAGTCGTACACGGCGCGCACGCGGGCGCGCGGGTCGGTCATGCCGCGGGTGATCTCTCGCACCACGTTGCGCATGCGGTCGTCGGCGACGAGCTGGTCGCGCACGAGGCCCCAGTACCAGCGGCCCACGTCCTCCCAGCTCCGGTAGGTGCTGACGTGGATGTACGCCGCGCGCTCGGTCACGCCGGGGGCGTGCTCCTCGGGGGGCACGGCGGGGGCGTCGTCGACGGTGAACGTGAGGGTGCGATGGTCGCCGTCGGCGCGCTCCTCGCGGCGCACGGGGCGGCCGTCGGCGAGGGGCGCGGCGTGGATGAAGAGCTCGCGGCCCGCGGGGGCGCGGAGCACGTACCGCCAGCGCGCGCGGGGCACGGCGGCCTGCACCACCTCGAGGTCGCCGAAGTAGTCGGCGAAGGCGTTGCGGGTGGAGACGTCGTCGACGCGCCAGCGCACCTCGACCACGTCGCCCGCGGCGAGGCGGGGGAAGGTCACCTGCACCACGCGGTTCGAGAAGTACATGCGCGTCGAGGGGTCGGAGTTCACGTCGTACTCCTCGACGCGGGTGCCCTCGTCGCGCGAGCCGTCGGGGTGGTGCACCCACGCGCCGCGCAGTTCGAAGCGCTGCGAGAGCGGGTCGTACTGCATGCTGTACGAGCGCCCGTCGGTGGCCCCCTCGGCGTCGCGCACCTCGTAGGCCGCCTGGCGGAACATGCCCGAGAGCCCGTTGGCGTAGACGGTTCGCACCGTGAGCTCGGCGAGCGAGCGCACGTGGTAGTCGGCGCCGCCCGCGCCCCGCCCGTCGCGGCGCGCGAGGAACACCCCGGGCTCCTCGGCGAGGGCCTCGTCGGCGCGCGGCACCGCGGGCTCGAGGGCCTCGAGGTGGCGGCGCAGGGTGGCGTCCTGCGGGCGCAGGGCGAGGGCCTGGCGCATCGACGCGCGGGCGTCGTCGCGGCGCGCGAGGCGCTCCTCGAGCTCTCCCTTGGCCGTCCAGAGCGAGGGCTCGTCGGGCGCGATCTCGACGGCGCGCGCGAGGGTGCCCACGGCCGCGGGGCCGTCGCCGATGGCTTCGAAGAACTCGGCGGCCTCGGTGTAGGCCGCGAGCGACTCGGGCCTGAGCGCGACGATGCGCTCGGCCTCGCGGCGCACGGCGTCGCGGTCGCCCCGCTGCCGCGCGTCGCGCGCCGCGCCCTGGTGCGCCTCGACGTCGGTGTAGCGCAGGCGCAGGAGGGCCACGCGCGTCTCCTGCGCGAGCGCGGTCTGCCCGGCGTGCTCGGCCACCTGGAGGCGCGCGCGCAGCACCGACGCGGCGCGCGGCGCGAGGGCGTACGCGTCGTCGAGCTCGCGCAGCGCCGCGAGCGCGAAGCCCGCGCCGTCGAGAAAGAGCGCCCGCTCGACGCGCGGGAGCGCGTAGCCGGGGTCGACGCGCTGGGCCTCGTCGAGGTACGCGAGGCACTCGTCGGGGCGCACGCCGACGCGGCGCTCGTGGCCCACGGCGGTGAGCACGTGGGGGTCTGCGGGCGCGAGCGCGTACGCGCGGCGCAGGGCCTCGAGCCTGCGGTTGCGGTCGGTGGTGAGGTCGGCGAGCAGGAGCCAGCCCTGCGCCGTTCCGTTGGCGCGCGCGGCGCGCTCGGCGAGGTCGGCGGCCTGAGGCTCCGCGGGGTCGTCGCTGCCGGTGAGGGCGAGGTAGCGCGCGTAGTCCTCGACGGCGCGCGCGGGGGCGTCGCCGGCCGCCGCGCGCTGGAGCTCGCCGAGCACGCCCATCGCCGCGGG
>JBDHVF010000036.1:0-21625 GCA_039809605.1 Polyangiales bacterium
TCGTGCGAGAGGAAGGTCGCCGCGAGGATGAACTCGTTCCACGCGGACATGAACGCGAAGAGGCACGTCACGGCGATGGCGGGCCGGGCCGCGGGGAGCACGACCTTCAAGAACGCCTCCCAGCGCGTGGCGCCGTCGACCATGGCGGCCTCTTCGAGGTCGCGGGGGATGGCCTCGAACGCGCCGCGGAGCTGAAAGACCGCGAAGGGCAGCGCCGTGGTCGAGTACACGAGCACCAGCCCCGCGCGCGTGTCGAGCAGGTGCAGCGCGTCGAGGATCACGTAGAGCGGCACCGCCGTCGCCACGCCGGGGAACATCTGCGTCGCGAGCAGGGCCCGCATGCCCGCGCGCTCCCCCACGAAGCGAAAGCGCGCGAGGGCGAAGGCCGCGGGCGTCGCGATCGCCACGCTCGTCACCGCCGTCGCCACGGCCACCACCGCGGAGTTCACGAGCTGCCGGACGAAGAGCCAGTGGCCCGCGCGGTCGGCGGTGGTCACCACGGCGCGGAAGTTGTCGAACGACACCGCGTCGGGCAGCGGCAGCGCGTGCGGCGAGGGCGTGCCCGAGGGCGAGAGCGCCAGCGAGATCACCCACAGCACGGGGTAGAGCGCGAAGCACACCGCCGCGACGAGCGCGGCTTGCACGAGGAGCTCGGTGACCCACGGCGCGCGGGGCTTCATCGCTCGGCCTCCTTCGCGCGGCGGCGCGTGGCGAGCGCGAGGATCGCGAAGATGAGCACGGCGTACGCCGCGGCGTAGCCGTACTGGGCCTGGCGGGTGAAGGCCCAGCGGTACGCCTCGCTCACGAGGATGTCGGTCTCTCCGTCGGGCTCTCCGCCCGAGACGAGGAAGACCACGTTGAACTGGTTGAAGGTCCACACGGCGCCCATGGCCACCGCGGGCCCGAGCGAGGGGCGGAGCATCGGCACGGTGATCTTCACGAACTGCTGCCACCCCGTCGCGCCGTCGACCGAGGCCGCTTCGTAGAGGTCCTTGGGGATGCCCGCGAGCGCGCCGATGGTGACCACCATCATGAACGGAAAGCCCAGCCACGCGTTGGTCGCCACGTTGGCCGCGAAGGCCGTCGAGAAGCGCGCGAACCACGACACGGGCTCCGCGCCCGCCCAGGTGAGGAGCGCGTTCACCGCGCCGAACTGCCGGTGGAACATGCCCCTCCACGCGAGGGCCGTGACGTACGACGGCACCGCCCAGGGGAGGATCAAGAGCACCCGGTAGAGCGCGCGCATCTTGAGGGCGGGCCGCGAGAGGAGCAGCGCGAGCGCGAGCCCGAGACCGACGTGCAGGGCGAGGTTGACGGCCGTCCAGAGCACGGTGACGGCGAGCACGCGGTAGAACGACCCCGTGGCGAAGAGGGGCCCCGCGCGCGCCGTGAGGATGTCGACGTAGTTGGCGAGCCCGACGTAGTACGCGTGGCCCTCGCGCGTGGCGTAGAGCGACGTGGCCGCGCCGATCACCAGGGGCGTGACCACGAGGGCCGCGAGGATCACCGCCGCGTGCGCCACCCACGCGTACGCGGGCATCGAGCGCCGGAGCTCGCGGCGAAAGTCGGGGTCGCGCGCGCTCCGCAGCGCCGTGAGCACGAGGCCGAGCGCCACGAAGCCCACGACGAGCAACGCGACGGTGCCGTCGCGCTCGGGCGGGAGGGGACGGGTCACGTCGGCGAAGCGTCGCGCGCCCTGGGCGAGCGCGTCGCGGGGCGAGGCGTCGCCGCGCAGGGCCTTGACGAGCGCCTGGCGGGCGGGCTCCCACGCCGCGCGCATGTTGGGGTGCGAGGGCATCGGCCGCGCCGCGCGCGCCGCCGCGCGGAAGGTCGCGAGCAGCGGGTCGTTCGCGAGCGAGGGGTCGCTCCACGCGGCCTCGGTCGAGACGACCTGGCGCCCCACGCGCGCCCGCACGCGCGCCGACTCGGGGCTCACGAGGAACTCCGCGAGCTCCAGGGCCGCCGCGCGGTCGCGGGCGCGCGACGAGATCATGGCGCCCTCGACGGTGGCGTAGGGCTCCATGGGGTGCCCGCCCGCGGCGGCGACCGCGGGCAGCGGCGCGACGACGTAGCGCACGTGTCCGCCGAGCTCGGCGGCGAGCCAGGGGCCCGAGATGGCCGTGGCCGCGCGGCCCGAGACGAAGAGCTGCGAGACGAGCGCGCCCGAGGCCTCTTCGGGGATCACCCGCTCGCGCAGCATGCGCTGCACGTGGCGCACGCTGCGCTCGGCGGCCTCGCCCACGAAGGCGTAGCGGCCCTGGTCGTCGAGCAGCCCGCTGCCGTAGGCGTGCGCGAGGGCCGCGTGCAGGTACGCGTTCTGCGCCTCGTACACGAGCGGAAAGGTCCCGTCGGGCAGGCGCGGACGCAGCGCCTCGATGGCCTCGAGCGTCGCGGGGATCTCTCCGCCCGTGAGCGCGGGGTTGACGTAGAGCGCGGCGCACTTGATCGACAGCGGCAGGGCGTAGAGGTCGCCGAGGAGGGTGAAGGCCCGCAGCGACGCGGCGTCGAAGCGCGCGGCGAAGCGCGAGAGGTCTCCGCTGGCGACGGGGGCGACGAGGCCGCGCGCGCGAAAGCTCGCGAGGCGCTCGTGCGCGTCGATGAACACGTCGGGCCCGTGCCCGTGGGGAATGGCCGACTCGAGCTTCGAAGCGTACGCGTCGAAGGGCACGGCGAGGGCCTCGACGGCGGCGCCCGGGTGCGCGCGCCGGTACGCGTCGAGCACCTGCTCGAGCGCGGCGCGCTCGTCGTCGCGGTAGGCGTGCCAGAGCACCAGCGACTGCGCCCACGCGCGCGCCGGCAGCAGCGCGACGAGCAGCGCGACGAGCAGCACCCTCATAACGCCGCGCCCGACGACGGGTCGAAGAGGTGCGCCGCGCCGGGCGTGACCGCGAGCGAGAGCGCGTCGCCGGGCTTCGGCAGCGCCTGCGCGCCCTCGAGGCGCGCGACGAAGGGCGCGTCGCCGACCTTGCCGTGCGCGTACGCTTCGAAGCCCATGGCCTCGACGACCTCGACGCGCAGCTCGATGGCGCCGCCGCGGGCCGTGGGGGTCACGTCGTGCGGGCGCACGCCCACGGTCACCGACGCGCCGTCGCGCGCGCGATCACCGAGCGGCAGGCGCAGGCCCGGCGCCTCGGCCACGCCGCCCGAGACGTGCGCCGAGAGGAAGTTCATCGCGGGCGAGCCCAGAAAGGCCGCCACGAAGCGCGTCGCGGGGCGGTTGTAGACCTCGAGGGGGGCGCCCTCTTGCTCGACCCTGCCGCCGTTGAGCACCACGAGGCGGTCGGCGAGGGTCATGGCCTCGACCTGGTCGTGGGTGACGTAGAGCATCGTGGCGCCGATCGACTGGTGCAGGCGCTTGATCTCGACGCGCACCTGCGCGCGCAGCGCCGCGTCGAGGTTGCTCAAGGGCTCGTCGAAGAGGAACACCTGCGGACGTCGCGCGACGGCGCGGCCCATGGCGACGCGCTGCCGCTGGCCGCCCGACATCTCGCGGGGGTAGCGGTCGAGCAGCTTCTCGATGCTCAAGATCTGCGCGACCTCGTCGACGCGGCGGCGGATCTCGGCCTCGGGCGTCTTTCGCAGGCGCAGGCCGAAGGCGATGTTGTCGCGCACCGTGAGGTGGGGGTAGAGCGCGTAGCTCTGAAAGACCATGGCCACGTCGCGGTCGCGCGGCGCGAGGCGCGTCACGTCGCGGTCGCCGAGGTGGAGCGTGCCCTCGTCGGGCTCCTCGAGCCCCGCGACGGTGCGCAGGAGCGTGCTCTTGCCGCAGCCCGAGGGGCCCACGAGCACCGCGAGCTCGCCGTCGCCGACCGCGAGGTCGACGCCGCGCAGGATGGGGTTCTTGCCGAGCGTCTTGCGAATCCCGCGGAGGGTCAGGGCGGCCACGGCGCGGGAGTATCCCGAAGCGCTGCGTGAAAGTGAACCCTCGTGAGAGGGAGACAGGCGATCAGAAGAGGTTCGTGAGGCTCACGTCGCCGAGCTTCTTCTGCTCGGCGATGCGGCCCACGGCGCGCAGGATGCGGGTCTTCTGCGGGCCCGTGAGGGCCTCGCCCTTGAGGGCGCGCGTGACGAGCTGCGGGGTGACCGGGCGGCCGCTGCGGGGCTTCTGCGTGCGCGCGGCCTTGGCGGCGTCGTCTTCCTTGCCGCGGGCCTGGCGCTTCGCGAGCTTGATGGTGCGGTCCTTCGCGGTGAACTTCTCGATCTGCTCCGAGGCGTACACCACGCGCACGGGGTCGATCTTGTGCTCCTTGAGGAACCCGGCGAACTTCGACTGCTGGGTCTCCAACTGTGCGGCGAGCTTGCTCATAAAACCGAAACGCTCCTCGTATGGATAGGCTGTTCGCAGAGGGGCGCGAGGTGTACCGCGGGTCGCGGCGGCGCACAAGGCCCCCGCGAAGGGGCTTCTCCTACGGGTGCCGGTGGCCGTGCCCGACGGCCGAGGGGAGGGCCGTCGCCACGAGCTTTCCGTGCTCGACCCCGCGCGTGGCGAGCAGCCGGTCGGCCGCCTGCTGGATCACCCCCGCGGGGCCTCGCAGCACGATGACCTCCATGCAGTGGTCGTGGTCGAGGTGCACGTGGAGCGTCGAGACCACGCGGTCACCCAGGTCGTGCTGCATGTCCGTGAGCTTCTCGGTGAGCTCCCTCACGTGGTGGTCGTAGACGAGGGTGAGGGTCGCGACGGCCATGCCGCCGCCGTGCACGTGGTCGTCGCTGAGCCACGCGCGCACGAGGTCGCGCAGCGCCTCGGAGCGGTTGCTATACCCGCGGGCCTCGAGCCGCTCGTCGAGGCGCGCGAGGAGCTCGCCGTCCATCGCCACGCCGAAGCGCACAAGATCCGATCCCTGGCCTGCCATGCGCCGGTGGTGTCTCACGCGCGGGGGCGCGCGCACAAGGGCGGCGCGTGGTAGAGGACTGCCATGCGCCACCCCGTGCGGCTCGCGGCCGCCGCGCTCTCGCTCCTGGCGGCGTGCTCGTCGGGCGCGAGCGTGCGCTTCGTGCCCCTCGACGACGCGGCGAGCGACGGCGACGACGCGGCCGGCGACGTCTCGCTCGACGGGCCCGACGACGCCTCCGACGACGCGGGCTCGTACCCCGACCTCGCGCCCGTGACCCGCGACGCCGAGGCCGACGTCGCGCTCGCGCCCGACGCGGCGTGCACGGCCGCGGGCGTGACGGCCACCCTCGAGCGCCTGCCCGTCGACATCATCTGGGAGGTCGACAACTCCGTGAGCATGGCGCCCGCGATCGACCAGGTGATCGCGGGGCTCAACCGCTTCGCCTCGCTCGTGGGCACGCGCGGGCTCGACTACCGCGTGGTGATGCTCTCGCTGCGCAACGTCACGCGGCGGGTGACGGTGCGCGGCTCGGCCCGCTACGCCGTGTGCATCCCGCGGCCGCTCGCGGGCGACGACCGCTGCGGCAACGGCGAGCGCTTCTTCCACGCGAGCGTCGACGTGCTCAGCACGCAGCCGCTCGAGCAGCTCCTCGGCACGCTCGGGCAGACGCGCGGGTACACCGCGGCCGAGCAGCGCGGGGGCGAGGCGTGGCGGTCGTTCCTGCGCCCCGGCGCGACCAAGACCGTCGTGGTGGTGACCGACGACCAGTCGCGCCTCTCGCCCGACGAGTTCGAGCACTTTCGCGGCGGCACCAACCCCCACAACAGCTCGCTCTCGCTCCCGCCGGGCCTGCTCGACGCCTCGTGGATGGGCCTCTTCGACCGCTACACCTTCAGCGCGATCTACGGCTGGGCATCGGCGACCGACGCGGGCGCGCGCTGCACCTACGCCGACGGCACGCAGCCCCCGAGCGCGGGCCCCGCGTACACCACGCTGGTGACGCGCACGGGCGGCGTGCGCGCGCGCATCTGCGACGGCGCCGCGGCGTGGGGGCCGTTCTTCGAATCGGTGGCGTCGGCGGTGGTGCGCGCGTCGCGGGTGTCGTGCGACGTGGCGATCCCGCCGCCGCCCGCGGGGCAGGTGCTCGACCCGTCGCGCATCAACGTCTCGATCACGGGCGCCGTCACCACGCGCCTCGGCAAGGTGCGCGGCCCCGACGCGTGCGGGCCCGCCGGGGGCTGGCACTACGACGACGACGCGCGCCCCACGCGGGTGCTCCTGTGCCCGGCGTCGTGCGAGCGCGCGCAGGCCGAGCTCCAGTCGGGCGCCGCGGGCGTGCAGGTCGAGTTCGGCTGTCAGACCATCCCGGGGTGACGCCTCACAGCGCCGCGAGCCGCGGCACCGCGCGCTTCGCGAGCTCGTAGTACTCCGCGTGGCGCTCGACGCCGACCGCCGCGACCCCGACGGCCTCGGCGGCGGCCACGGTCGACCCCGAGCCCATGAATGGATCGGCCACCACGCCCGCGCCGAGCGGCAGCGACGCGCGCACGAGCCGACGGAGGAACGACTGCGGCTTGAGGCTCGGGTGGTCCGCGATCTGTCGCTCGCGGCGCGGCGTGCGCTCGCTGGCGATCACGTCTTCGAAGGGTCCACCCGCCTCCGTGCGTCGCAGCGCGCCCGTCTGCCACGCGCGCAGGCAGTCGCTCACGCGCATGCCCGGGGGCAGCGGCTTGCGAAAGATCCCCCAGGGCTCGTAGCAGCCGCGCGGCATCGACGAGACGCCGTCGAACTCGGCCTCGGCGTTCTTCGGCCGGTCGCCTCCGCGCAGCGTGCGCACGAGGCGAATGAGCTCGCCGCGGAACTCCAGGCCCCCGTGGATGACCGCCGAGAACACGAGCTGCGAGAGGAACGCGTTGCCCGCGACGAAGACGTGCCCGCCCGGCCGGAGCGCTCGATGAACCAGCGCGCTCCAGTCGGTGAAGAATCGCCCGAGGGCCGCGCGCTCCTTCGCGTTGAGCGCGGTGAAGCGGGGCAGGGGTGAACGTCGGTGGCCGTCGAACGACGGGGGGATGCGCCACACGCCCCCGGCGCCCGCGTCGCGCTTCGCGATCTGCTCCTGCTCGTACTCCTTCACGCCGTACGGGGGGTCGGTGACCACCGCGTGCAGGCTGCTCTCGGGCAGCTTCGCCAGCCACTCGAACGCGTCGGCCCGCACGAGGCACGAGCCGCCCACGGCGTGCGCGGGGTGGCCCATCGCGAGCTCCATCGCGCGAGACCGCATCGGTCAGCCCTCGACGTGCCCGTCGCCCACGCGCGCGCAGCGGCCCACCACCCGCACGGCGTCGTCGCGGTCGCCCGCGCCGTCGATCGTCACGTGCACCGCGGCGCCCTCCTGCGCGAACGTGATCGACTGCCGCGCCCTCGCCTCGCGCACGCCGTACCGCACGAGGTACGCCGCCAGCGACGCGCACGCGAGCCCGGTGCCGCGGTCGTCGGAGGCGCGCGCGGCGAGGCATCGCACGGGCACCTCTCCGTCGCCGGCGGGCACGAAGGCCACGGCGCAGAAGGGCTTCGCCTTCTCGATCATCTGCTGCCAGAGCGCGGGCTGAATCGTCGCGCGCGAGAGCGCGTCGCGCGTGGCGACGGGCACGAGCACGGCGAGCCACCCGCACGAGGCCGACTGCACGGCGAGGCCCGCGGCGAGGTCGCCCGCGTCGAGCCCGAGCGCCGAGGCCGCGAGCGCGCGGTCCTCGATGGGGCGCGCGTTGAGCACCGGGCGCGACACGGGCATGGCCCACGCGGGCTCGCCCGCGGGCGTCTCGGCGCGAGAGACGACCGTGCGGATCACGCCCTGTTCGAAGGTCACGGGATGGTCGAGCGAGAGCGCCTCGGCCGCCGCGAGGGCGGCCTTCGCCGAGAGCGGCAGCTCGCGCTGCGGCGTGAGCACCCGCAGCCTGTGCTCGCAGTCGTCGCGCCGCGCGGGGAGCACGAAGGCCGTCGCGCTCACGCCGAGGGCCGCGGCGACGCGCTGCGCGCGGGGCCCCGGGTCGTTCGGGGCGCGAACGACCGCCACGGTGGCGCCCTCGAGCGCGCCGCGACCGAAGACCTCGACGAGGGTGAAGTCGAAGCGGCTCATGCGTGCCTGTAGTGGTCGGCGATCTGGCGCAGGCCCTCGTCGAGGGTGACGCGCGGCGACCAGCCCAGCACGTCGCGGGCCTTGTCGATGCGAAACGACCCGCGGCGAAGGAGGAAGTCGACGGCGGCGCGGGTGAAGGGCGGCGGCCGCCCGGTCACGCGGGCGACGGCCTCGAGCGCGAGCCCCATGGCCTTCGCGACGGGGCGCGGCACCGAGCGCGTGGGGCGGGCGACGCCCGCGGCGTCGGCGAGGCGGGTGAAGTACTCGCCGATGGTGCAGCGCGCGTCGCCGTCGGTGAGAATGAAGGTCTCGCCCGCGGCCCTGTCGCTCGCGAGCGCGAGCAGGGCGCCGTCGATCACGTTGTCGACGTGGGCGTGGGCGAAGTGGCCGCGGCCGCCCTCGACGAGCACCATCTGGCGCTTGCGCATGAGCTCTACGGGGCGCACCACCCACGGCACGCTGCCGACGCCGTAGACGTCGCCGGGGCGCACGATCACCACGGGCGCGCCCGCGCGCTGTAGCTCGCGCGCCACCATCTCGCCCGCGCCCTTGGTGGCGCTGTACGGGTCGCCCGACGCGAAGGGCCCCACGGTCTCGTCGGCGAGCTCGCCCGCGTCGAGGCCCATCGCGGCGATCGACGAGACGTGCACCACGCGGCGCGCGCCCGCGTCGGCGAGGGCCTCGAGCGCGTGGCGCGTGCCCGTGACGTTGATGGCTTCGAACTCGGCGAAGGTGCCCCAGTCGCCCACGCGCGCGGCGAGGTGCACGGCGTAGTCGACGGTGCCGGGGGCGATCGCGGCGCGCACCGAGGCGCGGTCGCGCAGGTCGCAGCGCGCGTAGCGCACGCCCGGGGGGATCACCGGCGACGGGGCGAGGTCGAGGTGCGTGACCTCGCAGCCCGCGTCGAGGAGCCTGCGCGTGAGGTGCGTGCCGATGAAGCCCGACGCGCCCGTGACGACGTAGCGCCCTGGCGGGGGTGGGGGAGCGTTCGTGGGGGGGGTCGCGGTCACGTCGCCTCGGGGCGCGACCCTACCGTATCGCGACCCTCACGAGGCACTGGAACCGCGCGGGCGTTCGGGGGTATGAATGGCTCCCTGTGGAAGAGGGACCCGAGGACACGGAGATCCACACGCTCCCGTCGCTGTCGCACGACGCGCAGGCGCTGGTGGCGCTGCACGCCGAGTGGCGCGACCTCTACGCCGCGCGCGAGCGAGAGAGCCGGGCCTTCGCCGAGGCCGCCGCGGGGCTTGCGGGGCGCATCGTCGAGCACCGGTCGCGGCTCTTCGAAGCGAGCGCGTCGCTCCAGGCCGAGCGCGACGCGAGCGCGACGGGCGTCGAGCGCCAGCTCGAGGCCAACCAGGACGCCATCAAGTTCTGCACGATCATGCTGGGCGAGATCAACGCCGCCCTCGGCACGACCTCGATCCCGCCGCGGTAGTCACGCGACGCCGAGCTCGGCCCGCAAGATCTGGTTCCAGTTGGCGCGCGGGCGCAGGTGGGCGAGCAGGGCGAAGAGCCCGAGCTGCATGCGCCCCGCCATCACGAAGTCGGGGGGCATCGCCACGGTCTTCGAGCGCGAGGGCAGCCAGCCCACGTCGCGGCCGATGTCCTTCGCGGTCTTGATGCCGTCCTTGACCGCCGTGCGCAGCAGGGCGCGGTCGATGGTGACGGGCTCGTCGCGCGCGACCATCGCCGCGGTGTGCAGCATGAAGTCCTGGTGGTGCTTGCGGGCGCGGGGGTCCATGGCGTCCATGCCGAAGAGGCGCGCGCTCTCGCGGCGCCACTCGTCGAGGCGGCCGGTGACCAGCAGCGCGGCGAGGGCCTTCCACCGCGCGTGAAGCTCGGGCGGCAAGACCTTCACGCTGCCGAAATCGAGGAAGGCCACGGTGCCGTCGTCGGTCACGAGGTAGTTGCCCGGGTGGGGGTCGGTGTTGAACACCCCGCGCCCGAGCGCGAGCCCCAGGGTGAAGCGAAAGATCGCCACGCCCACGCGGTCGCGGAGCTCTTGAGAGCCGTGCTCCGACACGTCGCGCAGCGAGCGGCCCTCGACGAACTCCATGGTGATGACGTTGCGCGCCGTGTGCGAGCGGTAGACCTTCGGCACCTTCACGCCGGGCCACCCCTCGACCATGCCCGCGAACATCTCCTGGTTGCGGGCCTCGTTGGTGTAATCGAGCTCCGCGGCGATGTGCTCGACCACCTCGTCGACGCCGCCGCGGGTGTCGGCGCCGGGGGCCATCACCGCGATCATCGGGTGCAGCGCCTCGAGGTTCTTGAGGTCGCTCGTGAGCGCGTGGGCGATCTGCGGGTACTGCACCTTCACCGCGACCTCGCGCGTCACGCCCTCTTCGTCGACCAGGGCCGCGCGGTGCACCTGCCCGATCGACGCCGCGGCGACGGGCGCCTCGTCGAAGCGCGCGTAGGCCTCGGCGAGGGGGCGGCCGAGGCCCCGCTCGACCTCGGCGCGGATCTCTTCGAACGACACCGTGGGCGCGCCCGACTGGAGCTTCGCGAGGGTCTTCTGGTACGCCTCGGTGGCCTCGGGCGGCAGGAGCCCGTCGACGTACGAGAGCGTCTGCCCGACCTTGAGCGCGAGGCCGCGCAGGTCGCCGAGCACCTTGAGGGCGCGATCGGCCGACTCCTGCACGCGGGCCATGTCGATGTCGGGGCTGTCGCCGCCGCGCAGCACGCGGTTGGCGACCATGGGCAGCTCGCTCGCGGCGAGCTTCACGAGGGCCATGCCTCGCGCGATGCGTCCCTTGGGGATCTCGTCGGCCAACGGGGGACCTCTCGGGGCACCATACCACCGCGGCCGCGCGGGTCAGGTGCGGTAGTCGGCGTTCTCGCTGATGTACTCGTGGGTGCGGTCGGCGCCGAGCACGGCGGCCCGCGCGTCGCCGAGCCCGAGGTCGACGGCGATCTCGACCCGTCGCTCGTGCGGGGGGTAGCGCACCGGGGGCTTGAAGGTCACCCCGTCGGGCGGCGCCACGCTGGCGTAGAGCTCCGCGGACTTCATGTGCGCCACGAGGTACTCCTCGGTGGCCTGATCGAGCTTGAAGGCGCCGTCGCGAAAGATCACCCGGCCCGCCATCGAGAGGGTGCAGCGCGAGAGGTCGGCGCCGGGCGCGGCGGCGCCCACGTGCTTTCCGATGGCCATGACGAGGCGGCCCACGTTGGGGTCGTTGCCGCAGATGGCGCACTGGAGCAGCGGCGAGTTCACGATCGACTTGCCCACCCCGAGCGCGAAGGCCCGGTCGGGCGCGCCGCGCACCTCGACGCGCACCACGTGGTGCACGCCCTCGCCGTTGCGCACCACGTCCTCGGCGAGCTCGGCGCACACGCGCGAGAGGGCCGCGCGGAAGGCCCCGAGGTCGCAGGGCGCGCGCCGCGACGAGAGCAGGGCCACGGTGTCTGACGTGCTCGTGTCGCTGTCGATGGACATGGCGTTGAAGCTCGGCTCGACCGCGTCGCGCAGGGCCGCGCGGAGGTCTTCGCGGCCCACGTCGCAGTCGGTGAGCAGGTACACGAGCATCGTGGCGAGGTTGGGCTCGATCATGCCCGCGCCCTTGGCGATGCCCACGATCGAGCCCTCTCCCACGGCCGCGCGGCGGACCTTGGGGTAGAGGTCGGTGGTGACGATCCCCTCGGCCGCGGGCAGCACCGACTCGCGCTGCAGCGCTTCGAACGCGCCGGGCAGGGCTTGAATCATCGGCTCGACCGGGAGCCTCCACCCGATGACCCCGGTGGAGCACGGGAGGATCTGGTGGGCCTCGACGCCGAGCAGGGCCGCGGCGCCCGCGCAGAGGCGCTCGGAGGCCTCGACGCCGTGGGGGGCGCAGACGTTCGAGACCTTGTTGTTGACCACCACGGCCGCGAGCGTGGGCGACGCGAGGCGGGCGCGCCCCACGACCACGGGCGCGCCGGGGAAGGCGTTGCGGGTGAACACCGCCGCGAACGAGTCGGTGGGGCGGTCGAGGGTGATGAGCGTGAGGGTCATCGCCGAGGGCTTGTGCACCTCGACGGGCACGAAGCCGAAGCGGGCCGCGCCCACGCGAAAGCCTCGGGGGAGTGTTGACTGCGAGGCCAGCCACGCGCGGTGGGCCTCAAGGGAAGAGAACTCGAGTCCTGCCATGGGAGGGATCGACCGTTTCGCGCAGAAGGGCCCGCGACGTCAAGCGTACGCGAGGGCGAGCAGGCGGGGCGCGTGGGTCAGGGCGTGTCGCGCCGAGGCTCTTCGGCTTCGGCGGGCTCTGCGGGAGGGCTCTGCGGCCTCGACGCGCTGGGGGAGGGCGCGGCGGGGTGGGGCCCCGTGCGGATCCGCTTCACGCGCTCGCGCACGCGCATGCCCATCTCGCGGTCGACCCGCTCGAGGGGGTTGCTGCGGATCAGCACGACGGGATCACGCGGGTTGTTGCCCATAGGGTTCTTCCTCCGAAGGCTTGCTGCAGGGCGACCGGATCGACCGGTGATCTCCAAGCGCTGGCAATCTAGCGCCGACCGAAACGACTTGTCCATAGGGCGAACAGGGAAACGCTGCCGCTGCGAACTCACCGTCTCATGAGGGAGGTGTAGCAGCGACGCGGGCCACGGGCCGTGGTCAGTCGAGGTCGATGGGGGCCCAGAAGAGCTTGAGCTGGTGGTGGGTGCCCGAGCGGCGGTAGCCCACGAGGCCGAAGAGCACGTTCCACGAGAAGTCTTCGGGGCGGGGCCTGGCGTACGAGAACAGCGGGAGCAGGTGCCACTCGTACGAGCGCACGCCCTGGCGCTGCGACTCCATGTAGAGCACCGGGGGGATGACCAGGGTCTCGGAGTCGGGGTCGCGGTAGCGCCAGAAGAGGGGGGTGACCATCATCAGGTCGCTGCGGGTCTCGGCGTTGGTGAAGCGCGCGTAGAAGGGCCCGATGACGGCGTGGGTGCGCGGGCCCGAGCGGCCGGTGAACACCAGGGGGTAGAGGTTGAAGAACCAGTCGTTGCCCTCGCGCTCGTAGTGGATCGTGGGCGCCACCCACCACGTGTTCGTGTTGAGCGTGGCGCGGTGATAGAAGAGCGGGAGGAGGGCCTCGGTGTGCGCGCCCGTCGCGGGCTCTCGCGACGAGAAGAAGAACGGCGCGACGGCGTCCCAGTTCGTGCGGCCGCGGTGGTTCTGGTAGACCCAGCTCACGAAGGTCGTCGAGGCCTCGCGGCGCCCCCAGTAGAAGAGCGGCGTGACGATCGTGCGGCTGTTCTCGCCCGACGCGAGGTGCAACAGGGGCACGATGGTCGTGCGGCTCGACGTGCGGTCGTGGCGGTGGAAGAAGAGCGGCGCGAGGTTGACCGAGAACGAGTCGGGCGCGCTGGTGGTCCAGAAGGGCCCGACGACGGTGAGGGAGCGGTCTTCGTCGCGGTCGTAGCGGTGGTAGGTGAGCAGCGGCGGGATGAGCGCGTAGCTGCGGTGCACGTTCGAGCCCGCGAAGACGAACGGCGCCACGCCCCAGTCGGTGTCGTTGCGCAGGCGGTCGTAGTAGAAGAGCGCGGCCCACGTGAACGCGTGCTCGGGGCGCCAGGTGTGCACCGTGAGCAGCGGCGGGATGATGAGGTGCTCCTTGAGGAGCGCGCCGTCTTCGCCGAACGACTCGCCGTAGAAGAACAGCGGCGCGACGCCGAACGCGCTGCCGTGCAGCTCACGGCGCCCCTGCCACGAGTGGTAGTAGAAGGGCGGCACCACGTCGGTGCCCCAGGTGCCCCCCTCGTCGCGCGCGCCCCGCCAGTGGAAGAACAGCGGGAACACCGCGTCGGCCCGCGTCGTGGGCGAGCGGTAGCGGTAGTAGGGCGGGATGAGCAGCGCCGACGCGTCTCCCCTGCGGTCGCGGTAGAAGAGCGGGAAGATCACCGTGGTGGCGCGGTTGCGCCCGCGCTCGAACAGGAGCACCAGCGGCACGAGCCCCCCGCCGCACCTCGGCGTCGTCGGGGTACGCGCCGACGTCACCGGGCGCCGCGCCGAGCTCCGCGCGCGCCTCGGGCGTGAGCGGCGCGACCTGCGCGGCCGGGCGGCTCGACGTGCGCTGCGCGGGCGCCTCGGGCTCCTCCTCGGGCTGCGTCGCGGGTTGCGCGGGCGCTTCGGGCTGCGCGGGTGCCTCGGGCTGCGCAGAGGGCTCGGGCTGCGCGGGCGCCTCGGGCTGCGCGGCGACGCTCGCGTCGGGGTCCGACGGCGAGGTCTGCGCGCGGGCCTGCGGCGCGAGGAGCGCCACCGCGAGCGCGGCGCCGAGCACGGACGCGAGGCGTTGCATCAACGTGCGGTCTCCGCGGAGGCCGCGCGGAGCTGGAGCACCTCGCCGACCACGCCGTCGCGCGGCACGTCGCGCTGCTTGCGGGGGTCGTCTTTGGGCAGGGCCATGTCGCGCACGCTCACGGTGCCGCTCGCGAGCTCGTTGCCGCCGAGGAGCAGCACCACCGCGGCGCCGAGCTGCTCGTTGGCGCGGTTCATCTGGCTCTTGAGCGACCCGAAGCGCGTGTCGACGTGCGTCTCGACGCCCGCGTCGCGCAGCTCCCTCGCGAGCTTGAGGGCGGCGGCGTGCACGGCGAGGTCGTCCTTCGAAGCGGCCACGACGGCGGCGCGAAAGGGCTTGCGGGCGGCGGGCTCGGGCGCCGAGAGCAGGAGGCGCTCGACGCCGAGCGCGATGCCCACCGCGGGCACGTCCGAGGCGCCGCCGAGCTCGCGGAAGAGCCCGTCATAACGGCCCCCCGCGCCCAGGGCGTTCTGCGCCCCGAGGCGGCCCGAGGTGTCGACGAACTCGAAGACCGTGTGGGTGTAGTAGTCGAGGCCGCGGACGATCGTCGGGTCGACGACGTAGGGCGTGCCGAGCGCGTCGAGGTAGGCGCGCACGCGGTCGAAGTGGGCGCGCTCCTCGGGCGAGAGGAAGTCGAGGATCGACGGCGCGCCGGACTTGAAGGGCAGGTCGCGCGGGTCCTTCGAGTCGAGCACGCGCAGGGGGTTCTTCGCGAGGCGCGCGACGCTCTCGGGCGAGAGCTGCGAGCGCACGGGCTCGAAGTGCGCCACGAGCGCCTCGCGGTAGCGCTGGCGCGACGCGCGCGTGCCCATGGAGTTGAGGTGCACGGTGAACTGCTCGACGCCGAGCGCGCGCACGAAGCCCGCCGAGAGGTCGATCACCTCGGCGTCGGCCGCGGGCGACGGGTCGCCGTACACCTCGACGCCCACCTGGTGAAACTGCCGCGTGCGGCCCTTCGCGGGCTTCTCGGCGCGGAACATCGGCCCGGCGTAGTACCACCGCACGACGGGGTTGCGCTCGAGCACCGAGTGTTCGAGCGCGGCGCGCACGGCCCCCGCGGTGCCCTCGGGGCGCAGGCAGATGTGCCGCCCGCCGCGGTCTTCGAACGAGTACATCTCCTTCTCGACGATGTCGGTGGTCTCGCCGACGCCGCGCTGAAAGAGCTCGGTGTACTCGCAGAGCGGCGCGCGCACCTCGCGAAAGCCGTAGCGCTCGCACACGTCGCGAAAGCGCTCTTCGAGGGCGCGCCAGCGCTCCACGGGCACCTCGCCGCCGCGCGCGTCGGCGGGGAGGATGTCGTTCATGCCGGTGACTGCCTGGAGGGTGCCCATGGGACGGGCGCGGACCCTACGCGCGGACGGGCGCGCGGGTCAAGACGCGTGGCGGGCGCTACGCGCCGCGCGGCGAGCGGCCTTCGAGCGAGGCCGTCGTGCGCGGGGGAGCGGGGCGACGGCGCGGGTCGCGACACACGCCGTGCACCGGGTCGAGCGAGCCGATGATGGCCATCTGGTAGAGGTGCAGCACGAAGCTGCCCGCGGTCGAGTAGCCGTCGACGGTGACCGCGTGCACGCCCGCGCCGGGCACGACGCGCGTGCCGACCTGCGACGCCGTCGCGCGCGAGGGGCACGCCGTGGCGCCCTCGTCGTCGTTGCACGCGTCGAGCGCCGGGTCGCCCTGGCGGAAGTAGATCACCGTGTCGTAGTTGGTGCCCGCGTCGCAGGTGTTGCCCGAGATCGAGACGCCGTAGCGGGCGATGTTGTCGCCCGTGCAGGTGTGCCACCAGTAGGTGATCTCGGGCCCCGCGCCCGCGCACGAGCCCGCGATCTGGCCCGTGCCCGAGGTGGCGCCCGACACGGTGGCCGGCGGGGCGCCGCTCGTGGTCGCGAGCACCCGCGCGCTGCCGTTGCCCACGGGCATGTGCTGAAAGCGGATCGGCGCCGTGCCCGTGGCCGACCCGTACCCCGAGAGCACGAGGTAGTACGTGCCGGGGTTGAGCACGGCGTAGACCTGCGAGCGGTTGCCGTCCATCGAGCACGCGCTCTCGCCGCTCGCGTCGTCGCTGCAGTAGCGCTCGCCCGCGGGCGCCGTGCCGAGCGCCGCGGAGCACGACGAGGCGAGGAAGAGCACCGTGTCCCACGTGGGCGTCGGGTGCGCGGTGGTCCCGTCGCCGAAGGTGTCGGCGTAGACGAGCTCCTTCTGCGTGAGGGTGAAGGTGAAGAACACGTCGGAGCCGCCGCCCGCGCCGCACGGCCCCGAGAGGTCGTGCAGGGTGCCCGAGGTGCTCCCGCTCAGCCAGATCTCGCGGCCCGCGGCGAGGTTGATGGGCGTGGCGCCGCTGCACACGTCGTTGCCCGGCCGGCAGGCCGACGCGCGGCACACCTGGCCCGCGGCGCACGCGGCGCCGCAGCGGCCGCAGTTCGCCGCGCTGCTCGTGGTGTTGACCTCGCAGCCGTCCGACGCCGCCCCGTTGCAGTCGGCGAAGCCCGCGTTGCAGGCCCCCACGTAGCACGCCGAGCCCGAGTTGGTGCTGCACGCGGGCGTCGCGTTGGGCACGCTGCACGCGGCCCCGCACGCGTGGCAGTTGCTCGTGGTGAGCAGGTCGGTCTCGCAGCCGTTCGTGCGCGCGTTGCCGTCGCAGTTGCCGAAGAACGTGCGGTAGTAGAAGAACCCGTCGACGCTCCCCGTGACCTCGCACGTGATGGCGCAGCTGCCCCCCGAGCACGACGGCGTGCCGTGGTTGTTGCTGCACGCCATGCCGCAGCCGCCGCAGTGCGCGACCGTGGTGTTGGTGTCGGTCTCGCAGCCGTTGGCGAGCATCCCGTCGCAGTTGCCCCAGCCCGCGTTGCAGCTCGCGATGCCGCACGCGCCGCGGGTGCAGGCCGCCGTCGCGTTGGCGAACGAGCAGGCCGTGCCGCACGCCCCGCAGTTCGACGGGCTGGTGAGCAGGTTCACCTCGCACCCGTTGGCGGGGTTGCGATCACAATCAGCGAAGCCCGCGTTGCACATCGCCACCGTGCACGCGCCCGCGGCGCAGCCGGCCGTGGCGTTCGCGAGCGAGCACGCGCGCCCGCACGCGCCGCAGCTCGTCACCGTGGTGTTGGTGTCGACCTCGCACCCGTCGGCCGCGCTCATGTTGCAATCACCACGGCCCGCCGCGCAGGTGATGCCGCACACGCCCGACGCGCACGTGGCCGTGCCGCCCGTGGCGTTGCAGGCGTTGCCGCAGCGGCCGCAGTTCGCAGGGCTGTTGGTGAGGTTGACCTCGCAGCCGTCGGCGGGGTTGCCGTTGCAGTCGGCGAAGCCCGCGTTGCAGGTGAAGCCGCACGCGCCCGACGAGCACGTGGTGGCCGCGTTGGCGCGCGCCGGGCACGCGACGCCGCAGCGGCCGCAGTTCGCGGTGTCGGTCGCCAGGCTCACGCAGCGGCCGCCGCAGTTGGTCAGCCCCGCGCCGCACACGAGCGTGCACGCGCCCGACGAGCACACCTGCCCCGAGGGGCACGCGGTCGCGCACGCGCCGCAGTGGCCGTTGTCGGTGCGGAGGTTCACCTCGCAGCCGTTGGCCGGGTTGCGGTCGCAATCGGCGAAGCCCGCGTTGCACGTCGCGATCGTGCACGCGCCCGCGGCGCAGCCGGCCGTGGCGTTCGCGAGCGAGCACGCGCGGCCGCAGGCGCCGCAGTGCATCACCGTGGTGCTGGTGTCGACCTCGCAGCCGTCGGCCGCGCTCATGTTGCAGTCGCCGCGGCCCGCCGCGCAGGTGATGCCGCACACGCCCGACGCGCACGTGGCCGTGCCCCCCGTGGCGTTGCAGGCGTTGCCGCAGCGGCCGCAGTTCGCAGGGCTGCTCGTGACGTTCACCTCGCAGCCGTCGGCGGGGTTGCCGTTGCAGTCGGCGAAGCCCGCGTTGCAGCGCGCGACGGCGCACGCGCCCGACGAGCACGCGGCCGTGGCGTTCGGCAGCGAGCACGCGCGGCCGCACGCGCCGCAGTGCGTCACCGACGTGGTGACGTTCACCTCGCAGCCGTTGGCGGGGTTGCCGTCGCAGTTGCCGTAGCCCGCGTTGCACATCGCCACGGTGCACGCGCCCGCGGCGCAGCCGGCCGTGGCGTTGGCGAGCGAGCACGCGCGCCCGCAAGCGCCGCAGTGGGCCGGCGAGGTGCTCGTGTCGACCTCGCACCCGTCGGCCGCGCTCATGTTGCAGTCGCCGCGGCCCGCCGCGCAGGTGATCGAGCACGCGCCGCCCGCGCACGTCGGGGCGCCGCCCGCGGCGCTGCACGCCATGCCGCAGCCGCCGCAGTGCGCTGTGCTGGTGCGCGTGTCGACCTCGCAGCCGTCGGCGGGGTTCCTGTCGCAGTCGGCGAAGCCCGAGGCGCAGCTCGCGATGGCGCAGGCGCCCCCGGCGCACGCGGCCGTGGCGTGGGCGAGCGAGCACGCGCGCCCGCACGCGCCGCAGTTCGAAGCGCTGGTGCGCGTGTCGACCTCGCAGCCGTTGGCCGGGTTGCCGTCGCAGTCGGCGAAGCCCGCGTCGCAGCGCGAGATCACGCAGCGGCCCGCGTCGCAGCCCGGCGTGGCGTGGGCGAGGGCGCAGGCGTTGCCGCAGCGGCCGCAGCTCGTGGGCGAGGTGAGCACGCTCGTCTCGCACCCGTTGGCGGGGTTGCCGTCGCAGTCGCCGAAGCCCGCGTTGCAGGTGAACGAGCAGCGCCCCGTCGCGCACGCGGCGGCCGCGTTGGCCGGGGCGGGGCACACGCGGCCGCAGGTGCCGCAGTTCGAGACCGAGCTGGTGAGGTCGGCGCACGAGCCCGCGCAGTTGGTCTCGCCCGCGGCGCAGGTCGAGCGGCACGCGCCCGCCGAGCACACCTCGCCCGCGACGCACGCGCGGCCGCACGCGCCGCAGTTGGCGCGGTCGCTCGTGGTGTCGACCTCGCACCCGTCGGCCGCGCTCGCGTCGCAGTCGGCGAAGCCCGCGTTGCAGGCGAAGCCGCACGCGCCCGCGGCGCACGTGGCCCGCGCGTTCGAGGGCGCCGAGCACGCGTTGCCGCAGCGGCCGCAGTGGGTCGCGTCGGCGCGCGTGTCGGTCTCGCAGCCGTTGGCCGCCATGCCGTCGCAGTTGCCGTAGCTCGCGGCGCACTCGAGGCCGCACGCGCCCTCGGCGCACACGCCCGTGGCGTTGGATCCGCCGGGGCAGCGGGCGCCGCACGCGCCGCAGTTCATCGGGTCGCGCGGCAGCTCGGCCTCGCAGCCCGTCGAGGCCATGCCGTCGCAGTCGGCGAAGCGCGCGGGCTCGGTGCACGCGATCTGGCAGCGCCCGGCCATGCAGCTCGCGGCGCTGCCCGCGCCCGAGGGGCACGCGTTGCCGCACGCGCCGCAGTTCATCACGTCGGTCTGCGTGTCGACGCACGCGCCGCTACAGACGGTGCCCGCGCAGGGGGTGGCCGTGCAGGCGTACGACCCTCCGTCGCCGCGCGTGCAGAGCGGCGTCGGCGCGGCGCAGCGGGTGCCGCACGCGCCGCAGTGGTCGGTCGTCGAGAGCGCGGCCTCGCAGCCGTTGGCCGGGTTCATGTCGCAGTCGGCGAAGCCCTCGGCGCAGGTGAACCCGCACGCGCCCGCGGCGCACGTGGCCGTGGCGTTCATGGGCGCAGGGCACGCGTTGCCGCACGCGCCGCAGTTCATCACGTCGGTCTGGGTGCGCAGGCACGAGCCCGAGCAGTTGGTCTCGCCCGAGGCGCACACGTCGCGGCACGTCGCGCCCGAGCACACCTGGCCCGCGGGGCACGCGCGCCCGCAGGCGCTGCAGTTGCGCACGTCGCTGCGCACGTCGACCTCGCAGCCGTTGGGCAACACGCGGTCGCAGTCGGCGTAGCCCACCGAGCACCGCGGGACGCACGCGCCCTCGATGCACGACGA
Source organism: Polyangiales bacterium (assembly GCA_039809605.1). Classification (GTDB taxonomy): domain Bacteria; phylum Myxococcota_A; class Polyangia; order Polyangiales; genus CAISKJ01. The sequence goes on from JBDHVF010000036.1 coordinate 20,139, forward strand.
CAGGGGGTTGACGACCTGACAGTCGTAGTCGCGCTGACACTGCGGGCGGCACAGGCCGTCGAGGCACGCCTGGCCCTGGCGGCAGTCGCTGTCGCGCACGCACGCGGGGCTGTCGGGCGGCGGAGACACGCAGGCCATCGAGCCGGGGCGGTCGGCCGCCACGCAGCGCTGGCCGGGGCCGCAGTCCGCGTCGGCGCGGCAGACCGGGCGGCAGGTGCGGGCGCTGCACGCCTGGCCCGAGGGGCAGTCCGAGTCGAACTCGCACTGGCCCGGTGCGATGCGGTCGGTCGTACAGCTCGAGATCCAGGCCGCGGCGAAGGCGGCGAGCAGGCCCGCCCGCGCGAGGCGGGGGAGAGACGTGACGTTCATGGTGTCCACCCGGTGAGAGAGGGGCGCGCGAGGGCTTCGGCCCCCCGGTGCGCGCGGAGGAATGCACCCGCGGGCCGTGGGCGTCAACCGACGCGAGGAGATGTCGGGACGTTCCCCGGTCAGCGCAAGGCGTTGTACGACTGAACGAGCTCGTTGTAGGCGCGGTTCACGGCGTCGGGCGAGCCCTGCACCGTCCACCCCATGCGCAGGTGCATGAGCCGCAGGTCGCCGCGCGAGAAGCGCTCGCCCGTCTGGAGCCGCGACGAGAGCGCCTGGAGCTGCGTGAGGTACGTGGCGCTGCGGGCTTGATAGAGCGACAGCCCGCCGATGGCCGTGGCCTGCCGGGGGTTCTGCAGGGTCGCCGTCGAGAGGGCCGTCACGCCCGCCCGGTACTCGTCGACCGCGGGCGCGAAGGTGGCCGCGTCGAGGCCCGTGAGCGCGCCGCGGCGGTCGATGTCCCAGCCGCGGAGGGCGCGCGCGAGGTGGCGCGCCATGCGCTGGTCGTTCTTGAGGTGGTACTCGACGGCCTGGCTCGGGTCGTTGCGCACGCGGGCGAGAAAGGCGTCGGTGGCGCGGTCCTGGCTCTCGGAGACCGCGTCGCTCAGGGCGCGCTGCGCGGCGGTGAAATTCTCGAACGCCGTCACGAGCTGCGGGTGCAGCAGCGCGCCCTGCGCCATGTGGTCGCCGCGGTACGTCATCGGGTTGGCGTAGTACGCGTGGGCCTGGCGGATCAGCGGCACCACCGCGGCGAGCGCCGTCGAGAAGCGCGGCCCGGCGGCCTCGAGCGCGGGCACGCTCGGCGTCGCGGCGCTCGCGGTCGAGACCGCGCGCGTGCACTCCGCGGGGTCGCCGGTCACGTCGTAGATGCCGTACACGACGCGCTCGCGGCCGGTGGGGCCCTTCCTTCGGTCGACCCAGTCGAAGTAGCGGCCCTCGGCGTCGAACACCTGCCGCGAGAAGCGGTTGAGGCAGTGCTGCACGTAGGGGTCGATCTTGTCTTGAAGCTGCTCGTCGGGCGTGGCCGCGGCGCGCGCCGGGCGCGTGGCGCCGAGGGTGTTGAGCGGCCGCAGCGTCGAGGGCGCGGTCGACGCCGACGAGACCGTGCGCGAGATCGAGCG
>JBDHVF010000037.1:0-21599 GCA_039809605.1 Polyangiales bacterium
GACGGGGCGCCGCCCGCGCCCGCGGCGGTGCCGACCTTCCCCAACGCGCGCGCGCCCGCGCTGCCGGTCACCGGCGTGCCCGTGGTGGGCAGGCCCGCGCCGCAGTGAACCCCGACGAGGGAGTGACGACGTGAGCACCGCGCAGTACATGGCCGACGTGTTTCGCCGCTACGGGGTGGTCGAGCCCGACCGCCTCGGCGAGGCCCTCGCGGCGGCCGAGCGCGACCGCAACAACTCGCTGCTCGACGTGCTCGTGCGCGGCGGCATGGACGAGACCCCGCTCTCGTCCGCGCTCGCCGACGAGATGGGCCTCGAGTTCTGGGAGGAGCTGCCCAAGACCGACCAGCTCCCGGTGCAGCTCCTGCGGGAGATGCACTTCGATTTCAGCTTCGCGCGCCAGCGGCAGCTCATGCCCATCGGCGAGGCCGACGGCGCGCTGCGCGTCGCGCAGGCCAACCCCTTCGACACCGTGGCCCTCGACGACCTGCGCATGGTGCTCGGCCGCGAGGTCGACCCCGTGGTGACCACGCCGAGCGCGGTGCTCGACGCGATCACCCGCGCGCAGGCCGAGATCAACCGCACCGCGGAGCTCGAGAACAAGGGCGCCGCCGAGGCCGCCGACGAGACCCGCGCCGACCTCCTCGAGAGCGACGAGGACGCGCAGATCATCCGCTGGGTCAACAGCCTCTTCGTCGAGGCCGTGAAGGAGCGCGCGAGCGACATTCACATCCAGCCCGACCAGGGCAAGGTGATCGTGCGCTACCGCATCGACGGGCGGCTCTACCCGGTGCGCGAGGCGCCCAAGAACCTGCTCCCGAGCATCGTGGCGCGCATCAAGATCATGTCGGGGCTCAACATCGCCGAGAAGCGCCTGCCGCAGGACGGCCGCATCGGCTTCAAGATCGGCGCGAAGGACGTCGACATCCGCGTGAGCACCATCCCCGTGGGGCAGGGCGCGGGCGAGCGCATCGTGATGCGCATCTTGAACAAGTCGTCGGTGATGCTCGAGCTCACCGACCTCGGGTTCGCGCCCGACCGCCTCGAGCTGATGCACAGCCTCATCAACCGCCCCGAGGGGATCATCCTCGTGACGGGCCCGACGGGCTCGGGCAAGACCACCACGCTCTACGCCTGCCTCAACAAGATCAACACGCCCGACCTCAACATCCTCACGGCCGAGGACCCGATCGAGTACGACATCGCGGGCCTCGGGCAGATGCAGGTCAACCCCAAGATCGGCCTGACCTTCGCGAGCTGCCTCAGGGCCTTCCTCCGCCAGGACCCCGACGTGATCATGGTGGGCGAGATTCGCGACAAGGAGACCGCCGAGATCGCCGTGCACGCCTCGCTCACGGGCCACCTCGTGCTGTCGACCATTCACACCAACGACGCCGCGGGCGCCGTCACGCGCCTCGTCGAGATGGGCATCGAGAACTTTCACCTCACGAGCTCGCTGCTGGCCATCCTCGCGCAGCGCCTCGTGCGCGTGCTCTGCCCGCACTGCAAGGAGCCCTACACCCCGCGCGACGTCGACCTCGGGCGCCTGGGGCTCGAGCGCGCGCGCCTCGCGCAGAAGCTCGCGCGCCCCGAGTCGCGCTACACCCGCAGCGCCTTCGGCGGCTCGCCCGCGGCGCGCGTCGCGGCCGACATCGTGAACGGCTACCCGGTGACCCTCTACAAGTCCAAGGGCTGCCCGCAGTGCCAGGGCACCGGCTACAAGGGCCGCACGGGCATCTACGAACTCCTGCTCGTGACCGACGCCGTGCGCGCGCTGGTGCTGAAGAACTCCGACTCGCCGACGATCCGGCGCTGCGCCGTCGACGAGGGCATGGACACCCTGCGCGACGACGGCGCCCGCAAGGTGCTCGAAGGGTTTACGACGGTCGAAGAGGTGCTCGCCGCCACGCAGGACGAGGTCTAGCGCCATGGGTCACTTCGCGTACATCGGCGTCGACGCAAAGGGCCGCACGGTCCGCGGCACCGTGGACGCCGACGACGTGAAGGGCGTGCGGCAGACGCTGCGCAAGCAGGGCGTCTTCCTCGACTCGGCGACGCCGCTGGCCGAGGGCGCCGCGAAGGCCGCGGCGGTGAAGGCCACGGGCGGCGCGGCGTCGGCCGACGCGCGCGCGGCGCTCTCCTTCGCCGAGCGGGCGCCCGCGGTGGCGAAGCTCCTGAAGAGCGTCAAGCGGCTCGTGTCGTCGCCGGGCCAGGCCGTGGCGATGTCGACGCGCCAGCTCGCGACGCTCGTGAAGGCCGGCATCCCCCTGGTCGAGGCGCTCACAGCGCTCATCGACCAGCTCGAAGACGAGGGGCTGCGCGAGGCCTACACCGACGTGCGCAACAAGGTCAACGAGGGCACGTCGTTCGCGACGGCGCTCGGCGCGCACACGGACTACTTCCCCGGGCTCTACGTGAGCATGGTGGCCGCGGGCGAGGCGTCGGGCACGCTCGAGGCCGTGCTCGCGCGCCTCGCGGACTTCATGGAGGGCCAGGTCAAGCTCAAGAACAAGGTCGTGGGCGCGCTGGCCTACCCCGCGTTCATGGCCCTGATGGGCGTGGTGATCCTCTGGGTGATGATGGTCGTGGTGGTGCCCAAGGTCAGCGCCATCTTCGAAGACTTCAGGGCCGCGCTGCCCTGGTACACCTCGATGCTCATCGGCATCTCGCGCGCGATGGGCAGCTTCTGGTGGCTCATGCTCATCGTCCTGGGCGCGGCCATCTACGGCTTCACCCGGTGGAAGAAGACCCCCGAGGGCGCCTACCGCTGGGACGCCATCACCCTGCGCGTGCCGCTCTTCGGCGAGCTCCTGCGCATGGTGGCCATCTCGCGCTTCACGCGCACCCTCTCGACGCTGCTCGCGTCGGGCGTGCCGCTCCTCAAGGCGATGGACATCGTCAAGAACGTGATGGAGAACCGCGTGCTCGAGGCGGTGATCACCGAGGCCGCGGCGAGCATCAAGGAGGGCGAGAGCATCGCCGAGCCGCTCAAGCGCTCGGGGAAGTTCCCCCCCATCGTCACGCACATGATCGCGATCGGCGAGCGCTCGGGCGAGCTCGAGTCGATGCTCGAGGCCGTGGCCGACTCGTACGACAGCGTGATCGACGGCCGCGTGGCGATCCTCACCTCGCTGCTCGAGCCCGTGCTCATCGTGGTGATGGGCGGGCTCTCGGGCGGCGTGGCGTTCTCGATCCTCATGCCCCTCCTCCAGCTCAACGAGTTCGCGCAATGAGCCGCCGGCGCCGACGTCCGCGCGAGCGCAGGGTGGTCTTCCCGTGGGAGTCGCGCGCCCCGGCGTTCTCGTGGTTCTCGCGCCGCCACGCGGGCGCCGCCCTCGCGGTGCTCTGCGCGTGCCTCGCGGCGTGGGTGCTCGCCTCGCTCGACGACCGGCGGCGGAGGGTGCACGCGACGCGCGCGGCCATTCGCAGCGTGATGCTCGCCACCGAGGCCTTTCGCGCCGACCACGGCCGCTGCCCCGCGGGCGTCGACGAGCTCACGCACCCGCCCGAGGTCGCGGGCGTGACGGGCCGCTACCTCGCCGAGCCGCGCCTCGACGGCTGGGGCAACCCCCTCCAGGTGCGCTGCCCGGGGTGGAAGCACCCGTCGTCGGCCGACGTTGTTGCCCGAAGCCCCCCACTGGGGCTCTTTCCCGCAGAGACCATCGAGTGAACCCGACGGAGAGACCCTCATGAAGCACGACCCCACGCACAAGCTCCCTCGCCGGCTCTCGCGCCGCGCCCTGCGCCGCTACGCCCAGCGCGGCATGACCCTCATCGAGATCATGATCGTGGTGGTGATCATGGGCCTCATCGCGAGCGCCGTCGGCATCGGCGTGTTCAACCAGGCCAAGAAGGCCCGCGTCGAGACCGCCACGCAGGAGACCCGCTCCATCGAGCACGCGGTTCAGCTCTGGCAGCAGGACCACCCCACGGGCTGCCCCACGGTGAGCCAGCTCCAGTCCGACCGCGTGCTCGACTCGCACTCGCGCTCGAAGGACCCCTGGGACAACGACTACATCATCTCGTGCGAGGGCGGCGACGTGACCGTGCGCTCCAAGGGCCCCGACGGCCAGGAGGGCACCGACGACGACATCCCCCGCGCGAGGCGCTGAGAGGACGACCGTGAGCGTGGCCGCCGCGAGCCCTCACCCGCAGCTCCGCCCCCGCCTCGGGGACGGCGGCTTCACGCTCATCGAGATCATGATGGTGGTGCTGCTCGCGAGCATGATGACCACGGCCGCGGCGGTGGGCTTCTCGGCCGTGCGCCGCGGGCACCTGCGCGCGGGCGCGGCCAACATCGCCTCGGCGCTGCGCGCGTCGTACGTGCACGCGCTCACCACGGGGCGCACCACGCGGCTCGTGCTCGCGGTGGGCTCCAACCGCTTCTGGATCGAGGACACCGACGACGCCCACGTGCTCGACGCCACCGACCCCTTGCATCAGGGCGGCGCGGCCGAGACCGCCGAGGACGCCGAGCGCCTCGCGCGCCGCGCGGCCGACCTCATCGCCACGCAGCGCCCGCGGGCCCCGCGCGCCGAGTTCTCGCGGCCGCAGGGCTCGCGCTACCGCGAGCGCGCCCTCGCCGACGACGTGACCATCGTGCGGCTCTACGCCGAGCACCTCGAGGAGCCCCGCGAGCAGGGCAACGGCCACGTGTACTTCTGGTCGGGCGGCGTGGGCGAGCGCGCCGTGGTGCAGCTCCGCGGCGCGAGCGGCGAGGTGTACTCGGTGGTGCTGCGGCCGCTCACGGGGCACTCGCAGATCTACGACCGCGCGGTCGAGCCGCCCGCCGTCGACGACGCGCAGGTCACCGACCAGACCGAGGTCGACGCGCGCGAGCAGCGCGTGCAGGAGGCGCAATGAGCCGCCGCGCCGAGCGAGGCTTCACGCTCATCGAGGTGATGATCGCGATCGCGATCCTCTCGATGGCGCTCGCGACGATCTTCGGGTCGAACATCGGCGGGGCGCGCAGCACGGCGCACGCGCGGCAGGTCACGCGCGCGACGCTCATGGCCCGCTGCCGCGTCGTCGAGGTCGAGGCGTACCTGGTGAAGAACCAGCTCCCGCCGGCCGACCAGGACATCGAAGACCCGCCCGCGACCGGCGCCGACCCCTGCTGCACCGACGGGGTGACGTGCGACGCGAAGGTCGAGCGCATCGAGCTGCCGCAGCCCGCGCAGGTGGAGACCTCGGCGGGCGACCGGCTCCTCGGGCGCGCGGCGGGCGCGGCGGCGGGCACCTCGTTCGGCGGCCCCGGCGGGGTGACGGGCGGCGATGGTGGTGTGGGCGCGCTCGGGGCGCTCGCGGGCGCGATGGGCGCGATGGGCGGCGGGAGCACGGGCGGGGCGACGGGCTCGCTCTCGGGCTCGGGCGCGCCGTCGCCGCGCGAGATGGCCGGCACGCTGCTCACCACGGTGTACCCCACGATCAAGCCCCTGCTCGAAGGGGCCATCCGCAAGCTCACGGTCACCGTGCGCTGGAACGAGGGCAGCCGCGAGTACTCGTTCGACGTGGTCGAGTACGTGACCAACCCCGGGCAGACCTTGCCCTCGGGGGACCTTCTCAACCAGCTCCAGAACGCGGCGGCCGGGGGGCTCAGCAACCCCACGAACGCGCCGCCGCCGCCCGTCAGCGCCACGCAGGCGCCGGGGGGGGTGCTGCGTCCATGAGAGCGCGGCGCTCGCAGCGAGGACTGACCCTGCTCGAGGTGCTGGTCGCCTCGGCCATTCTCGCCATGGTGGCGGCGATGATCTGGGTGTCGTTCGACCAGACGGCGAAGATGCGCGCGAAGCTCACCGAGCGGCAGGAGCACGACCACTTCGCGCGCGTGGCGATGGCGCGCATCACGCGCGACCTGCGCGCGGCCTTCCTCTCGCTGCACGTCAACCAGGACCAGCGCCTCGCCGCGGTGATCACGGCGTTCAAGGGCCGCTCGGGCGTGGGCGGCTCGCAGATCGACCTCACGACCTTCACGCACCGCAGGCTGCGCCGCGGCGCGCACGAGGGCGACGCGTGCGAGGTGGGCTACAAGCTCATGGAGCACCGCGGCGACGACGAGGTGCGCGGCATGGACCTCGTGCGCCGCGAGAGCGCGCGCATCGACAACGACCCCGAGCACGGCGGCGTGATCGACGTACTCATCGAGGGCGTGCGCGCCTTCGAGCTGCGCTTCTACGACGACGCCACCGACCAGTGGGTCGACACGTGGGACTCGACGCAGGCCACGGGCCAGCCCGGGCGGCTCCCTCCGCGCGTGCGCGTCACGCTCACGGTCGAGGAGGGCCCCTCGCACGAGGAGCGCACCTACTCGACCGAGACCTCGCTCTACATCACCCGCCCCCTCACCTTCGGGCTGCCGATCTACTGACATGCGCGAGAGACCCGCCACGCATGCGCCCGCGCGACGGAGGAGGCCCCCTCCGATCCGCCGCCACGCCGGCCGCTCGACGCCGGTGGCGGTGCGCCAGCGCGGCGTGGCGCTGCTCATGGTGCTCGCGGCGGTGTCTCTGCTCTACGTGCTCGCCGAGCAGTCGCGCGACGAGGTCGAGGTCTACTCGCTCTCGGCCTTCGCGGCGCGCGACCAGCTCATCGCCGAGTACCAGGCCAAGAGCGCGGTGAACCTCGCGCGGGTGGTCTTGCACGCCGAGCCCACGATCCGCAGGGCCATCACCCCCATCCTGGCGCCCATCATGGCGCTCATGGGGCGCGGGCTCAGCGCGCCGCCGCAGATCCCGATCTGGGAGCAGGCCGACCTCATCATCGGTCCCTTTCGCGGGCACGAGGGCGGCGCGGCGCTCGGCCAGCTCGCCAACGTCGACTTCGCCGACGCGAAGAACCTCGGCGGGCTCACGGGCCTCGACTCGGTGCGCATCGTCGACGAGGACTCGAAGATCAACGTCAACTCGCTCGTGCGCTCGTCGGTGGCGTCGATCTTCACGGCGCGGCAGTTCCAGGGCCTGGTGGCGAGCCCCGAGCTCAACCCGTTCTTCGAGCAGCGCGACGCCGACGGGCAGTTCACCGACCGGCTCACGCTCCTCTCGTCGATCGTCGACTACATCGACTGGGACGAGAGCCAGTTCGACGTGAGCCTGCTCAACACCAACGCCGCGCAGTCGGGCAGCGGCGGCTCCGAGGACCCGCTCTTCTACGCGAACCTCAGGCCCCCCTACCGCCGCAGGAACGCGCCCCTCGACTCGGTCGAGGAGCTGCGGATGATCCGCGGCCTCGGCGACGACGACCTCTGGGCGCGCATCATCGACCCCGACCCGGGCAACCCCACGCGGCGCACCGTGACGGTGTGGGGGCAGGGCGGGGTCAACGTCAACACGGCCAACGCCCAGACGCTGCTCGCGCTCATCTGCGCGTTCGCCGTGCAGGCGCCGCAGTGCAACGACCCCACGCAGGCGCTGCAGTTCATCACCTCGATCACCATGGTGCAGGCGCTCACCCTCTCGATGGGCATCCCCCTCTTCAACTCGCCGCAGAGCTTCGTGGGCACGCTCCAGGGCCGGCCCCCGCTCGGGCCCATGCTCCAGCAGCTCGGGCTCCAGCCCTTCACCATCCCCGACGCGGGCGCGCTCGAGCGCAACATCGCCGTCGAGAGCAAGGTCTTCTCGGTGTACGCCGAGGCCACCGTGGGCGGCGCGCACACGCGCGTGCACGCCGTCATCGACATGCGGCCGCAGCCCGCGCTGCCGTCGACCTTTCTGCGCGCCTCGGGCGCCACGCTCGCGCCCACCGCGGGCGGCGGCCTCGGCGTGGTGAGCTCGCAGGGCGGCACGATCATCCACTGGCGCGAGGACTAAGGACATGGCGCGCTACCTCGGCATCGAAGTCACCGACACGCTCATCAAGGGCGCGCTCCTCAAGACGGCGTACAAGAAGCTGGTCATCGAGGGCGTCTACACCGTGTACCGCGCGCCGGGGCCCGAGGGGCTCGCGCAGGCCGCGCGCGAGCTCGCGGGCCTCGTGGTGGCCCACCCCGTGGAGCCCGGCGCGAAGCGCGAGGAGCTCGACGGCGTGTACGCCGCGCTGCCCGGCACCGACGTGTCGCTGCGCGCGGTGTCGCTCCCGCGCGCGGTCTACCGCCGCGGGGACAAGGGGCTGATGGCCGAGCTCGAGGGCACGGTGCCCTTCGACATCGACGACGCGATGGTCGACGCGCAGGTGATCCGCCAGGGCGACCCGGTGGAGCTGCTCGCCGCCGCGGTGCTCACGGCGCGCGTCGAGTCGTTCGTGGCGGCGCTCGCGTCGGCGGGGCTCGACCCGCGCGAGGTCGGGGTCGCGCCGGTGGCCCTGGGCGAGCTCGCGGGCGAGATCCCGCAGCTCGCGACGCCCGCGCCCGTGGTGCTGGTCTACGCGTACGAGCGCCGCGCCGAGCTCGTGGTGCTCGAGGGCGGCGTCGTGCGCTTCGCGCGCACGCTCAACGGGCTCACCACGCCCGCGGCGAGGGAGCGCGGCGTGCGGCAGTCGATGGCGTCGTACCGCGCCTCGGGGGCGCCGCCCGTGACGGCGGCGTACCTCTGCGGCGAGGAGGCGAGCGTGACGGCGGGCGTCGTGGCCGACGCGTGCGGGCTCGGGGCCGAGAGCGTGGGGCCGATGCCCGCGGGCGCGCTGCAGATCGCGCCGACGGCGGGCGACTCGGCGCTGTGGGAGGCGCCCGTCGCGGTGGCCCTCGCCGCGAGGGGCCTCGGGCGCGAGGGGCGCATCGATTTTCGCAAGGGGCACCTCACGGTGGCGGGCAGCGCGCAGGCGCTCCGCGAGAGGGCCCCCTTCCTCGGGCTCGCGTCGGCGGTGGTGGTGTGCTTCTGGGCGCTGGCGACGTGGGCCCACTACCAGAGCCTGGTGACCGAGCGGAACCGCCTTCAAGACACGCTCGCGTCGGTGACGCAGGAGGTCTTCGGCGAGCGCACGGTGGACCCCGACCGCGCCGAGCGCCTGGCGAGGGGCGAGGGGAGCGCCGACGACGTCGACCCGCTGCCGCCCGCCGACGCGTACGACGTGATGGGCGTGCTCTCGACGCGCATCGCCGAGAACGTGCGCCACGACATCGAGCTGCTCGACATCCGCGGCGAGCACGTGCAGATCCAGGGCATCGTCGACACGCTGGCCGACCGCGACAAGGTGGTCGAGGCGCTCCAGGGCTACGCGTGCTTCCCCAACGTGCGGCCCGGGCGCTCGACGACCAACCCCGGAGACAACCGGCAGAAGTACACGCTCGACATCGAGTTCCGCTGCCCCGAGGCGCAGCAGCGGGACACCACCCGCGGGCGGGGCCAGCGCGGCAACACCCGCGGGACCGACAGCGACACGAACTCGGAGGGCCGTCGTGGCGGCAACGCTTAGCGCAGTGCGCGGGGCCCTGGCGGGGCTCTCTCCGCGCGAGAAGAGGCTGCTGATCCTGCTCGCGGTGGTCTTCGGCCTGCTCGTCTTCTTCGGGCTCTACTGGTGGTCGTCGTCGAAGCTCGACGCGATCGAGCGCGAGCGCGCCGACACCATCGAGGCGCTGCGCACGATCCAGCGGATGCGCCCGCGCATCGCCGCGCGCAACGCCCAGCGCGACGCCATGCTCCTGCGCTACCGCACGCGCGCGCCGGCCCTCACGAGCTTCGTCGAGGAGCAGGCCCGCGCCGCGCACGTGCAGGTCGCCGAGTCGCAGGACAGGCCCCACGTGCCCGCGGGCCGGCGCTTCACCGAGCGCAGCGTGTCGATCCGGCTGAGGGCCGTGGGCCTCGACGCCCTCGCGGACTTCATGGATCGCATCGAGAGCGCGGAGTTCCCCGTGGCGATCACGGCGGTGCGCATCCGTCGCCGCTTCGGCGAGGCGAACCGGTACGATGTCGACGACATGGTGATCACCACCTGGGATCAGAACCCCGCGGGCGAGCGCAACCGCGAAGGTACGCAGGGCGCCACCGAACGCCAGGGAGGCAGCCCGTGAAGGAGCGGCTCCTCGCGCTGCGCCCCGTGCTCCTGCGGGCCGTCGGCTACCCCCTGTTCTTCCTCGCGTTCTTCGTGGTGTTCCTCTACGCGACCTTCCCGTACGACCGGTTGAAGGAGGTCATCATCGCGCAGGCCGAGGCGCCGAAGGTGTCGGCCTCGGGGCGCACGGTGCCCTCGGGCATGGAGCTCTCCATCGGCAGCCTCGGGCCCACGTTCTTCCCCGGCCTCAAGGCGAAGAACGTCACGGTCACGTACCTGCCCACCGCGCCGGGCGCGCGGCCCACGTTCATGCACATCGACGAGGCCGTGGTGCATGTCTCGCTCATCGCGCTCCTCCTGCGTCGCGCGAACGTGAGCTTCGACATCGACGGCATGGGCGGCAACGTCGAGGGCTCGCTGAGCTGGTCGCTCGCCGCCGACGCCGCCGAGCCCGCGGACACGTCGACCGCCCCGCGCTCGCGGGGCGCGCGCAACGCCGCGCCGAGCGGCCTGCGCTCGCTCGAGGTGAAGATCAAGGACGTGAACGCCGCCGAGGTCGGGCCCCTCGTGCAGGCCGTGGGTCTCCCCCTCGGCGGCACGCTCAACGGGAGCATCGAGCTCACGGTGCCCGACGGGCAGATCCCGCAGGCCGAGGGGGCGGTGCAGATCACCGCGACGCGCTTCACCGTGGGCGACGGTCACGCGCAGTATCAGATCCCGCACTTCGGCGGGGTGACCATCGAGCAGATCCGCGCGGGCGACCTGACCTTCAACGTCAACATCCGCCGCGGCGTGGCGACGCTCGAGCGCGTGGGCTCGCAGTCGAACGAGTTCGCGCTCCAGATGGACGGCCGCATCGACCTGCGCCCCGAGCTCTCGCTGAGCGCGATGAACCTCGGCGTGCGCTTCAAGCTCACCGACGCGTACCGCGCGAAGAGCGAGCAGGCCGGGCGCATCCTCACCGTGATGGAGATGGTGCCCGACCTCCAGCGCGCCCGCAGGCCCGACGGCATGTACGGCTTCCGCTGCACGGGCACCTTCGCGCGGCCGCCCGTGTGCCTGCCCGACCAGCGCGGCGGCGCGGGCGCGGGCGCGATGGGCGCGGCCGGCGCGGTGAACGGCTTCCCCGGCGGCGGGCCGTAGCAGCCGCGGTCGCGCGCATCACCAGCTCGTCCATGCGCCGGGACACGCGCTCGCGCGTCCTCGCGCATCGCCGCGCGTGACTTCTACTCGCGCCCCGCTCCGTGTTACCGATCGTTCAGCTCCACCCCCTCAACCGTTCCCGCCCCGCGAGGCCGGGAACTGGACCACCGCGAGGTACTCCGTAGGATGAACGTCGATGTGGGATAGGCTCGAGCGACGCCCTCTCCTGACGTATTTCGTCTACCGCACCCTGGCGCTCACGTGGGCGTTCGCGCCGTTCCAGGTCTACTACCTTCAGCGCCGCGGGCTCTCGGTGGCGCAGGTCTTCGACCTCAACGTGGTGTTCTCGCTCTCGGCGGTGGCGTTCGAGGTGCCCACGGGCATCTTCGCCGACCGCCGCGGGCGGCGCGTGTCGATGAGCGCCGGCGGCTTCGTCATGGCGCTGGCGTGCGCCTTCTTCGTGCTGGGCAAGAGCTTCTGGGCCTTCGCCGCGGCCAACGTGCTCTGCGCGCTCTCGATGGCGCTCTCGTCGGGCGCCGACAGCGCGTACCTCTACGACCACCTCACGAGGACGCAGGGCACCTCGCGCTACGCGCGCCTCGAGGGCTGGAGCACCGCGGCCAAGGGCGTGGGCAACCTCGCGGCGGTGCTCGTCGGCGCGCTGCTCTACCAGTACGTGCACCCCGCGAGCGTGTTCGTGCTCACCGCGCTCCTCACGTGCTCCGCGGGGGTGATCGCGCTCTCGCTGCCCGAGGCGCCCGCGCGCGGCGACGGGCGCGTGGGCGACCAGCTCCGGCGCGCGTTCGAAGCGCTGCGCGCCGACGGGCGGCTGCTCGCGGTCGTGTCGTTCGGGGCCATCTCGTTCGTGCTCCTGCGCCTGTCGCTCTTCGCCGACCAGCCGCACCTCGAGGCCCACCTGCACGGCGAGTGGCTCCGCCGCACGGTCATCTCGATGGGCCTGCTCGCCGCCGCCAAGGAGGTCGCCAGCGCCGTCGTCGCGGGCGGCTCGGGCTGGGTGCTCCAGCACGTGCGCACGCGCTGGCTCGTGATCTCTCTCGCGCTCGGGCTCGTCGCCGCGTACTCGTTCATGGGCGAGGACCACGCCCTGCTCTGCACCGCGCTCATGGTGGGCCTCGCGGGCTCCTTCGGGCTCTTCTCGCCCCTCATGCGCGCGCTCATGAACCGCCTCATCGAGGGGCCGCGCGACCGCGCCACGCTCCTCTCGGTCGAGGGCATGGGCCGCAGGCTCCTCTTCGCCGCCATCTCCCCCGTCTTCGGCCGCGCCGTCGAGGCGTCCTCGCTGCACACCACCTTCACGGGCACCGCATGGGTCGCCACGATCGCGTACGCCGTCCTGGGGGTGTCGGCGCTCCTGTCGTTTCGCATCCCGGCGCGCGCGCCCGTGAGCCCGGCGACGCGCACGTCGCGCCCCTCGGCCGTCGCCACCGCCGCGCACTGAAGCCTCCGCCGTGCGCCACCACGTGACCTTCGTGCTGCGCGCCTTCGACCCCGTCGCCCCCCTCGTCGAGGCGCTCGCCCCCGAGGCCCCCGCGCCGCGCGCGCCCGAGGGAGCCGTCGCGCGCGACGAGCCGCACCTCGCCCAGTGGTTCACCGCGCGCGCGGGCGTCGTCGAAGCCCACTACGTCTTCGACGAGGCGTACGCGGCCGCGCACCCCGAGGCGCTCGACCGGGCGCACCTCGCGATGCTCCACGCGCTGCTCGCGTTCAAGCTCTTCGACGACGGCGAGGTGCTCATCCCCCCGCGGCAGCTCGCGGGCGTGGTGCGCTGGCCCTCGATCGACGAGCCGCGCCGCCCGCTCGCGTCGTCAGAAATTTGATCCGCGCGCGCGCGGCGGGCGATGGTCGCCCCCTCTATGCACCTGCGCCTGGTCGACGCCGCACCCGCCGAGACGCACGACACCCCCGCCGCCCCGCCGCGCCACAGCATGGTGGCCCCGCGCGGCGCCTCGCTCGACGACTACCCCTTCGCCGAGACGCCGCTCGTGGTGGCCTTCGCCGCGGCCGACGACCTCTCTACCGTTCGCGCGGGCGCGCGCGTCGCGCTGGCCGCCATGCCCGACATCTCGGGCGACGACGCGTACCTCGTGCTCCCGCTGCGCGCGAGGGAGGGCCTCGTGGCCGCGTTCGCGCGCGGCGCCGAGGGGCGCGTCGCGGGGTGGTTCGACGAGGCCGTGGTGGTGCGCGCCGAGCTCGACGGGGGCCGCGCGCCGAGGCTCTGGGTGGGCGCCGCGTGGTCCGCGCGCGAGGTGCTCGACGTCTTCGAAGGCCGCGCCGTGGCGCTCGACGGCGTGGGCGACGCGGTGCGGGTGATCAACCAGCTCCCCTCCGTGGCCGGGCTCGCGCCGGGAGGGCTGCTCGACCGCCGCGGCGTCGAGGCGGTGACCGCGCGCGAGCGCTACGTGGGCGTCGGGCGCATGGGCGTCGAGGAGCTCGGCCTCGGCGCCGACGCGGTCGAGCCCACGTGGGTGTGGAGCGTGCGCGAGGGCGCCGCCGCGCGCGTGAGGGTCGCCCTCTGCGCGCCCGAGGACGACTCGATCACGGCGCTGCTCGCGCCCGTCACGCTGTGCCGCTGACCTGGAGCGGGGCCCCGTCGGCGAGCACGTCGGCGAGGGCCTCGGTGGCGAGCGAGACCCTGCGCGAGGGGCCGTCGGCCTCGAGCACGCGCTGGCGCCACGCGGCCGACGTGACGAAGCGGTCGACGAGGCGCAGCGCGAGGCGCGCCGAGGGGAGCCCGTTGGGCGGGTCGAAGTCGAAGCGCGACTGCTTCGCGCGCGCGGCGCGGATGACCTGCGCCGACACGCTCAAGAGCGCGGCGCGCAGCGCGGGGGCGACCTCGGCGGAGTCCGCGAGGGGGTCGCCGAGCAGCGTCGCGCGCGCGCGGCGGTAGGGCGTGGTGGCGGGGACCTCGTCGAGCGCGACGCGGGCCACGCCCTCGACGAGGATGTTGAAGCGCCCGTCGGGCAGGCGCTGGTGCGCGACGATCCTGCCGACGGTGGCGACGCGCGCGAAGCGGGGCGGGTCGTGGTGCGGGTCGGGGTCGACGTTGGCGACCACGAGGTGAGCGCTCCCCTGGAGCGCGTCGCGCACCATCGCGCGGTAGCGCGGCTCGAAGATGTGCAGCGGTAGTCGCTGCTCGGGCAGGAGCACGACGTTGGTCAGGGGGAACACCGGCACGTCGTCGAGGGGCACGTGGCCTTCGGTCGTCATCGATCCCTCCCTGGGGGCACGGCGCGCAGGAACTCCCCTCGCGCGGAGGGGTCGGCCCGCCACGCGCCGGCGAAGCTCTGCGTGACCACGCGGGCGCCGGGCCGGCGCTCTCCGCGGGCCGCCATGCACTGGTGCGAGGCGTCGAGCACCACGCCCGCGGCGCGCGCGCCGAGGTGGTCGACGAGGGCGTCGGCGATGCGCTGGCCGAGGGCCTCTTGCAAGACGAGCCGGTGGGCGCACACCTCGATGAGGCGCACGAGCGCGCCGAGGCCGACGATGCGCCCGCCCGGCAGGTAGCCCACGTGGGCGACGCCCTGCGAGGGCAACAGGTGGTGCGGGCACACGCTCGAGTACGTCACGTTGGTGAGCGCCACGAGGTTCTCGCTGGGCGACGGGAGCGCGTCGGCGAGCACGGCCGCGGGGTCGGCGCGGTGGCCCTCGAGCAGCTCGTCGTAGAAGGCCCGCGCCACGCGCTCGGGCGTCTCGCGCAGCTCGGGGTCGTCGTCGAGCGGGAGCTCCAGCGCGGCGAGGAACGCGCGCACCGCCGCGGCGGCTCGCGTGACGGGGTCGTCGGTGGCGCCCGGGTCGCTCACGAGGTCAGTTGAGGGTCGGGGGGATGGATACGCGCTCGAGGGGCCGCCGCGCGTCGAAGCCCTGATCGAGCGGGTGCCAGTGGGCCACCGCGGGCTCGCCGTACCTCCAGCAGAGCCACACGGTCTCGTTGCCGCGTCGGCCGTGAAAGTCCACGAGGCCGAGGCGGTAGTCCTTCACGACGGCGCCCGTGGCCTCGACCTCGCGCCAGCCCGCGTGGAACTCCCGCACGCGCTCGCGCATCTCGCTCTTGAGCGCCGAGACCTCGGGGGCGTCGCTCGCGTCGGGGTCGAGCAGGTGCGGGTCGAGCCCGCGCGCGGTCATCTTCTCGGCGTGCGCGTCGAGGTCGCGCAGGAGCGACATCTGCCGCTCGAGCATCACGTTGAGCTTCGGCAGGAGCGCGTTCGCCTCGGCCACGGTGAAGATCCGGATGCGTTCGGACACGATGAGGGGGTCCTTTCCTCGCCGCGGCGAGATTCGCCCGATCGCCGTGGAAAGGGAAGTACCCTCCGCGCGGTTGCCCTTGCGCGCTCGCGGGTCGTAGCCTCGAACGCGAGGCACGAGGCGCGCGATGACCACGATCCGACCCCCTGGCGGCCCGAGCCTTCCCGCGGGCATCGATCCCACCTCGGCGTCGAGCGTGGGCGCGCCCGCCGCGGGAGGCGAGGCCGCGGCGGTGAGAGCCCCCGCCCACGCGACGGCGGCGCAGTCGGTGATCGCCGACCTCCAGGCCGCGCGCATCGGCCCCGACGAGGCGGTGCGTCGGCTGACCTCCATCGCGGCGCAGGGAGCGCCCGCGTCGGTGCGGCCCGCGGTCGAGGCCCGCATCCGCGCGGCGCTCGCGCGCGACCCCCTCGTCGGCGCGCTCCTGCGCCGCATGGGCGCGAGCGTGCCCGAGGACTGACCCACCGCCGGCCGTCACTCCGGGTGCGCGCGGAGCCACGCGAGGCCCTCGGGGCAGATGCTCGGGTACGCGCAGCGGCGGCACTGCGGCCCCGGCGTCGGGTCCTTGCGGTCGTCGGTGACGATGAGCCGCACGAGCTCGCGCACCTCGCGCTCGGCCTCGTCGAGCTCCTCGCCCGTGCGCAGCACCGACGCGCGCTCGTCGCGGCGCACGTTCACGATGCTCGTGTACACGGGCTCGCCCGGGTGCTCCCTGGCGACGAGGAGCTGGTACACCGTCATCGCGAGGCTCTGGCGCACCTCGTCGTCGGTGACGGGGCGGTGGCCCGACTTGTAATCGATCACCTCGAGCGCGCCGTCGGGGCGCCGGTCGAGGCGGTCGACGCGGCCGAAGAGCACGAAGTCGTCGTAGCGGCGCTGCACCGTGAGCTCGGTGGCGACCGTGACGCGGCCGGGCTCGCGCGAGGCCTGGTGGTACTGCTCGAGCAGCCGCTCGCCCGCGGCGCGCGCCTCGGCGGCCTCCTCGTGCGAGCCGTAGCCGGCGCTCGACCAGCGCTCGGCGAGCCGGGCCTTGAGCTCGTCGGGCGACATCGCCTCGGCGCCCCCGCGGTCGTGAAAGTCTTGAAGGGTGCGGTGCACGCTGCCGCCGAACGACTGGGCCGCCGTCGAGCCCCCCCAGCGCAGCCCGCGGTCGTACTGGAACGCGTAGGCCCGCGGGCAGAAGCGGTAGAGGTTGAGCCGCGTGGGGCTGAAGCGCGGGAGGCGCGGGGCCTTCGGCGCGGCGCGGCGTGAAGTCATCGCGCGGGGGCTTCTCCCGGGCCGCCGCTCTTGACCGCGACGGTCTCGCCCGCGACCTGCGCGCCGGCTTCGAGGCAGAGCAGTCGCACGCGGCCCGAGGCCGCCACGCGGCCCGAGGCGTCGGTCACGTCGGCCTCCCACACCTGCGTGCGACGGCCGCGCGAGAGGGGCCGCGCCGTGACCCGCAGCGTGCCCTCGCGCACCCCGCGGAGAAAGCTCGTGTGGTTGTCGAGGCCCACCACCGAGAGCCCGTGCGCCAGGCCGTAGACCGCCGCCCCCACCGAGGCCACCGTCTCGACCACGCCCGAGTACACCCCGCCGTGAACGAGCCCGTAGGGCTGAAGGTGCTGCGGGCCGACGGTCCACTCGGCGACCACCTCGTCGGCCGTGACCCGCACGAAGCGCAGGCCCATGGCGGCGTTCCACCCCTCGATGTGGGCGTTGAACATCGGGCTCAGGTCGTCGTCGGCGGCGCTCATCGGGGGCGCGGATCATCCCCGAGCGGGCGGCGGCCCACAAGCGCGACGATCGGTCTCAAGCCCCGAGCCACCTCCGCCGTTGGGCATCGGTGACGCCCGAGGAGCGCTTCTCCGATGCCCTCACCTGACCGCGACCTCGTTCGAATCTTCAAGGCCGCCCGCTGGGACGACGCCGAGGCCCTCGAGGCCTTCGCGCGCGAGACCTCGCCCGCGACCCCCGGCGAGCTGCGCGCGGTGCTCCCGCTGCTCGTCGACCGGTCGTACGTCGCCGACCTCAACGCCCACCGGCGGCGATGTGCGGCCTTCGCGCGGCTCGTCGACGACGCGCCCGACCCGCAGCTCTTCGTGCCCCTCACGCGCGCGCTCCGCGCCGCCGACGCGGTGCTGCGGCCCGCGATCGTGCTGCTGCTCCCCAAGGTCAACCACGTCGAGGCCCACGACGAGCTCTGCCAGTGCCTCGCCGCGCCCGACGTCGAGGTGCGCCGCGCCGCCGCGCAGGCGCTCCGCCAGGTGGGCGGCCGGTCGGCCTTCGTGCGCGTGTCGGAGATGGTCCGCGACCCGTCGTTCCCCGGCCGCCTCGACGCGATGGACGCCTTCGCCGCCAAGGCCCGCCACGGCGCGATCCCCATGCTCGGCGACGTGCTCGCGTGCGGCTCGCTCCAGGAGCGCGCGCGCGCCCTCTCGCACCTCGGCGACCGCGAGCTCATGGCCAAGGACGTCGCGGGCGCCGCGCAGGCCGTGTGCGCCGCCCTCGACGACCGCGACGAGCGCATCGTGGGCCGCGCCATCGACGCCCTCGCCGCGCTCGTGCCCGAAGACGAGTTCTTCGAGCGGGTGGGCACGCGCGTCGAGACCGTGAGCCCCGCGCTCGGCAAGGCCGTCGTCGAGGCCCTGCGCCGCTACGCCACGCCGCGCTCGATCGAGCTCCTCGGGCGGCGCTTTCGCGCGGGCCCCAACGCCATTCGCATGGAGGTGCTCGAGAGCCTGGAGCACATCGGCACCGACGACGTGCTCCCCGTGCTCGCCGAGGCCCTCGCGTGGTCGCAGATGACCGTGCGCGAGCGCGCGGGCAGGGCCCTGGCGAGCCTCACGCGCGCGGGCCGCGTCGACACCGCGCGCACGGTGCTGTGGCTCCTGCGCAGCCGCGACGTGAACGTCCGTCGCATCGCCGTCGAGGTCGCGCGCCAGACGCCCGACCGCGCCAGCACCCTGTGGCCGCGGCTCCTGGGCATGCTCCGCGACGAGGACTGGTGGGTGCGCGAGCGCGTGATGGACGCCCTCGCCGAGATCGCCGGCGAGCAGCTCACCCGCTACCTCGTGGGCATGCTCGACGACCCCTCGGACGTGGTGCGCCGCTTCGCCATCGGCGCCCTCGGCCGCCTCAAGGACCCCAAGAGCCTCGGCGCCCTCGTGCGCTGCGCCCAGAACGACGCCGACTGGTGGGTGCGCGAGCTCGCCGTGCAGGGCGCCGCCGACCTCGGCGACCCGCGCGCCGTGCCCTACCTCGTCGACCTCATGGGCCGCGCCCCGAGCGTGCGCCTCGCGTGCGTCGAGGCGCTGCGCGCGCTCAAGGCTCGCGAGGCCCTCCCGCACGTGGCCGCTCTCACCCTCGACGAAGACCCCGACGTGCGCCTCGCGGCGCTGCGCACCCTCGACGCCTTCGACGCGCGCGGCGAGGTCGAGCGCCTGCGCGACCTCGAGCGCGACCCGGCGGCGCGGGTGCGCGCGGCCGCCCGCGAGGTGCTCGAGCGCTGGAGCGCCTCGCGCGCCACCATGCTCGCCAACGACGGCTCGCTCTCGTACCTCGACAAGCTGCTCGTGGGCATGGCCCAGAACGGCGCCGACGACCTCGTGGTGGCCGCGGGCCGCACCCCCTACGTCAAGCGCATGGGGCGCATGCTCGCCATGGGCAGCGCGGTCATCCCCGAGGAGCACGTGAGGGCCATGCTCCTTCCGCTGCTCACGCCCGACCAGCGCAAGCTCCTCGACGCGCTCGACGACGTGGACCTCTCGTACGAGGTGAAGTCCACCGGGCAGCGCTTTCGCGCGCACGTCTTCAGGCAGATGTCGGGCCTCTCGGCGGTGTTCAGGGTGATCAACAACACGGTGCCCGAGCTCGAGAAGCTGGGCCTGCCGCCGGTGGTCACCACGCTCGCCAACGCCAAGAACGGCCTGGTGCTCGTGGGCGGCCCCACGGGGTCGGGCAAGAGCACCACGCTCGCGGCCATCATCGACCACATCAACCGCACGTCGACCTCGCGCCACGTCGTCACCCTCGAAGACCCCATCGAGGTGGTGCACAAGCGCAAGGGCTGCCTCGTGAACCAGCGCGAGATCGGCACCCACACGCAGACCTTCAACGCCGCCCTGCGCTCGGTCTTGCGCCAGGACCCCGACGTGATCCTCGTGGGCGAGATGCGCGACCTCGCCATGGTGTCGTTCGCCGTCACCGCGGCCGAGACGGGCCACCTCGTGCTCGGCACCGTGCACACCTCGTCGGCCGAGACCACCGTCGACCGGCTGGTGAACGTGTTCCCGCCCGGCCAGCAGCCGCAGGTGCGCTCGATGCTCGCCGAGTCGCTGCGCGCCGTGGTCTGCCAGCACCTCGTGCCCCGCAAAGACCAGCCCGGCCGCGTGATCGCCTGCGAGGTGATGATCAACAACGACGCCGTGTCGAACCTCATCCGCAAGGGCAAGTCGTTCCAGATCCCGTCGGTGGTGGCGACCTCGCGCGACGCCGGGATGCAGTCGATGGACTCGGAGCTCATGCGCCTCTACCGCGAGGGCAAGGTCTCGGCAGAAGAAGCCTACCTGCGCGCGGTCGACAAGAAGACCTTCGAGGCGGCCTTCGGGTGGGTCGCCGAGGCGACGGCGAAGCCCACGAGCCTCGCGACCGGCAACGGCCGCGCGGCGCAGGGCGCCTCCGAGCGAGTGGGCGAGGCATAGGGGAGGTTGGCGATGGCGCGTCTCGATTCGTTCCTGCGGATGGTGGTGGACCAGAGGGCCAGCGACCTGCACTTCCACGCGGGCAACGTGCCCATCGTGCGGCACGACGGGGAGCTCATCCCGCTGCCCTTCCGCGCGCTCTCGCCCGACGAGGCGTCGCGGTTCATCCACGAGATCCTGAGCGACGAGCAGCGCGAGGCGTTCGCGCGCGACAGCGAGCTCGACTTCGCCTACTTCGCCGAGGGCGTCGGGCGCTTCCGCGTGAACGTGTTCCGCCAGTCGCACGGCGTGGGGGCGGTGTTCCGGGTGATCCCCGACCGCGTGCCCACCATCGAGTCGCTCTCGCTGCCCGCCGTGCTGCGACGTCTCTCGGGCCACCAGAACGGCCTCGTGCTCGTCACCGGGCCCACGGGCTCGGGCAAGACCACCACGCTCGCGGCGATGATCCACGAGATCAACGCCACGCAGCGCCGCCACGTGATCACCATCGAAGACCCCATCGAGGTCGTGCACGCGCCCCTGAAGAGCGTGGTGACCCAGCGCCAGGTGGGCGTGCACGCGCAGAGCTTCGCGCAGGCCCACCGCTCGGCCATGCGCGAGGCGCCCGACGTGCTCGTCGTCGGCGAGATGCGCGACCACGAGACCGTCTCGCTCGCCCTCTCGGCCGCCGAGACGGGCGTGCTCGTGTTCGGCACCCTGCACGCCAACTCCGCCTCCAAGGCCGTCGACCGGATCTTGAACGTGTGCCCCGACGAGGGCCGCGAGCACGTGCGCGCCGTGCTCTCGGTGCTGCTCCGCGGCGT
Source organism: Polyangiales bacterium (assembly GCA_039809605.1). Classification (GTDB taxonomy): domain Bacteria; phylum Myxococcota_A; class Polyangia; order Polyangiales; genus CAISKJ01. The sequence continues at coordinate 20,810 of JBDHVF010000037.1, forward strand.
GGTCGCGCAGCAGCTCTGCAAGCGCGCGTCGGGCGAGGGCCGCGTCGCCGCCGTCGAGGTGCTCCTCCAGTCGTACGCCGTGGCCAACATGATCCGCGAGAACAAGCTCCACCAGCTCGACGGCTACCTGCGCTCGGCCGACCCCGCGTCGACCGGGATGCAGAGCCTCGACCAGGCGCTCATGTTCCACGTGCGCCAGGGCATGATCACCGCCGAGGAGGCCGCCCGCCTCGCCAACAACCCCGAGGAGTTCCGCCGGCTCGCGCTGGAGCTCTCGAACGAGGTGTAGCCGTGAACGCACCCGCCCACGACGCCTACGAGCGCGCCCGCCAGGCCGAGGCCGCGGGCCAGCACGAGCTCGCCCTCGCGCTCTACCTCCAGGCCCGCCGCCACGGCGACGCGGGCCGCGTCGCGTACCGGCTGAACCGCCTCGCCGACGCCGCGCGCCTCTACGCCGGCGCCGCGATGTACTACGAGGCTGCCGTGTGCCTGCACCGCCTGGGCGACGCGGCCGCCTCCCTCGACGCGCTCAAGCGCGTGCCGCGCGACCACGCGTCGTACCGCCTCGCGTGCCGCCTCGCCGTGCGCGTGGCGAGCGAGCGCGACGCGCTCGACCTGGGCCTCGACCACTTCCTCTCGCGCTACCTGTCGTCGGCGCCGCGCGACGCGCACGACCTCGCCGCGTTCGAGCGCGCCGCGTGGCTCTACGAGCGCCGCGGGATGCCCGAGACCGCCGTGGCCGTGCTCGAGCGCCTCGCCGAGGCCGCGCCGGGCAACGCCGAGGTCGCCC
>JBDHVF010000038.1:0-21434 GCA_039809605.1 Polyangiales bacterium
GGAGCACGTGCACGCGCAGCATGGCGCCGCCCACGCTCACCGTGGCCTCGCCCGCGGAGCCCGCGTGGACCGTGAGCTCCGCGGTCGACGCCGCCCGCTCGACGCGCACCGACGCGGGCGCGCGCGCGACGCCCTGCGACGACGACGACACCGCGAGCGTGAGGGGCGCGCAGCGGTCGCGCGCGAGGCGCACGACGACGGTCGCGTCGCTGTCGGGCAGCGCGTAGAGGTCGCGCGGAGAGACCTGCTCGTTGGGCGTCCCCTCGTCGGAGCAGGGGTCTTCGGGGGCGTCTCCGGCGGCGTCTGCAGTGACGACGGGCGCCGCGTCGGCGTTCGTGGCGTTGGGCGTGTCGTCGCACGCGGCGAGCGTGAGCGGGAGGAGCGTGAGCGCGAGGCCGGGGAGCCGCATGGCGCGCGAGTGTAGTGGACTCGCGCCGCGCGCGGGAAGCGCCGGGGCGACGTTCAGCGCGTGCAGAGCGAGACGGGGGTGCCGTCGACGGTCGCGCCGGCGGGCGTGCACGTCATGCCCGCGGGGCACACGCCGTCGTTGCAGAAGCGCGTGCAGTAGCCCGTCGCGCCGGTGCCATAACAGAGCGCCGTGGCGCAGTCGGAGCCGCGGGTGCAGGTGCTTCCGAGCGCGCCGCTGCCCGCGGGGCGGCACACGAGGTACAGGCCTCCGGCGGCGCCGTCGGGCAGCCACGTGCGGCAGGCGAACCCGGCGGGGCAGCCGCCCGAGGGCGTGCAGCCCTGCACGCAGGTCGGCGGGGTCATGGCGTCGCCCGTGTCGCACACGCCGCTGTAACAGAGGGGCGCGTCGGTGGCCGAGCACGACGCCCCGAGCGCGTCGCTGCCCGCGATGTCTCCGCCCGAGATCACGCCCTGGATGGGCGGCACGCAGAGGTTCACGCCCTCGACGTTCTGGCAGGTGTACGGGGGCAGGGCGATGACGCGGCCGTCGAGGTCGAGCGTCATGCGCCGCGGGCAGTCGGCGGCGGTGCGGCACTGCGCGGTGCAGCCGCGGAAGGTGGTCGTGGCGGGGCCGAGGCAGAAGTTGCTCGGGCAGTCGGCGGCGCGGCTGCACGGGCGCTCGACCTCGACGCACACCGACGTGCCGCCGACGTTGGCGCACGCGAAGCCCGCGGGGCAGTCGGCGCCCGAGGCGCACTCGCGGGTGCAGTGGCCCACGCGCGAGGCGCTGTTGCCGAAGCAGAATCCCCTCGCGCACGACGCGGCGGCGCGCGGGTCGGTCGGGTCGCACGGCACGCCGGTGTCGTCGGGCAGGCAGCGCCCCGTCGTGCCGCAGAGGTAGCCGTCGGGGCAGTCACGGCGGCTGGTGCAAGCGCGCGTGCAGAACGAAGCGCCCGAGGCAGCGCGCGCGCAGGCCCGCGACTGGCAGTCGGTGTCGACGGCGCAGGGGTCGAACAGGGCCGCGAGGGGACGCGAGGTGTCGGGCGGCGGCGGCAGGTCGGGCGGCGGCGGCGGGTTGTCGATCGGCGGAGGACTGTCGACGGGCGGCGGGTGATCGACGGGCGGCGGGTTGTCGATCGGCGGAGGACTGTCGACGGGCTGCGGCAGGTCGGGCGCGATGATGTCGGGGGCGACGTCGAGGGCGGCGTCGGCGGGCGCGTCGGGCGCGGCGTCGGGGGCGGGGCCTTCGACGCAGCGGCCGTTGGGGTCGCAGTGGCCGTCGGGGCAGTCGCGGTCCTCGGCGCAGTCCTGGCGGCAGAGGTTGTCGAGGTCGCAGAAGCGCCGCGGCCCGCAGTCGGAGTTGAGGCTGCACTGCGACTTCGCGCACTGCGACGCGAGCAGCGACGCGACGAACGCGAGGGCGACCCCCGCGGCGGGGAGCGGAGAGGCGCGGCGAAGCATCGACGGACCTATAACACGGTGGGGCCGCGGGTTGACCGGGCGGGGGGGCAGGGGCTACACCCCGCAGCCTTCACATCGAGGGGATTCGTCATGGCGAAGCTGAACCAGATCATCGCGGTCGAGAAGTCGGTGAAGGGCCGCGCCCACGGGGAGATCACCGAGGCGTACCAGCAGCTCCAGAAGCCCGCGCTGCTCGCGGGCATCGCGCGCACCTACCGCCCGAAGGACGAGGAGGGCGAGCGCCTGCCGCCCGAGTCGACGCGCGTGCAGCTCCGCACCGAGGAGCTCATGAAGCGCGTCGCGTCGGCGCTCACCGAGCTCTTCGACGTGACGCTCACCAAGGACCAGGCGAACTGCGAGGCGCGCGCCGACGTGACGGTCGACGGCGTGGTGCTCGTGCCGAAGGCGCCGGTGACGTACCTGCTCTTCCTCGAGAAGCAGCTCGTCGACCTGCACACCTTCCTCAAGAAGCTGCCGGTGCTCGACCCCTCGGAGACGTGGCTCTTCGACCAGGCGCAGAACTGCTACGCGACCGAGGCCGTCGAGACGCTGCGCACCAAGAAGGTCCCGCGCAACCACGTGAAGGCCGAGGCGACCGAGAAGCACCCCGCGCAGGTCGAGGTCTACTACGAGGACATCACCGTCGGGTACTGGCGCACGGTGAAGTTCTCGGGCGCGCTGCCCGCGCGCCGCGTCGCCGAGCTCACCGACCGCGTCGAGAAGCTCCAGCGCGCGGTGAAGTTCGCGCGCGAAGAGGCCAACAACCACGAGGTCACGCAGCAGAAGGCCGGCGAGGCCGTGTTCAACTACCTCTTCAAGTGAGCGCCCGTTGACGCTCGCGCGTCCGTGAGGCATCACTCCCGGCGAGCACAAGCTGAGGCTCAACCTCACGCTCAAACCGTCTCGTGGAAAAGTGCGCGGTTCGACTCCCGCCCCGGCCATCCAACGGCCGGGTAGCCCAACGGAAGAGGCGCCACGGACGGCATCAACCTGAGGCTATCGCTCGAGACTCAGCATTGCCGTCGGAGGTCACATCGCTCACCCCGCTGCGAGATCGCCAGATGCCGGTTCAAGTCCGGCCCTCCCAGCACTGGTGGGAGGTCGTTCAACGGCAGGACGGGCGCCATCAAGAGTGACGGCGGGGTTTCAAACGTGGTGACCACCGCAAGTGGCGGCTCTCGCGGGCCGGGGAAGGCCAATCCCCGGCCCGCACCTATTTGAGCGTCGCCCGTCAGCGGTTGTAGTTGCTGGTCTCGAGCAGAATCACGTTGGTCTTGCTGCGCGACTCGCCGACCGACGTGACGTAGACCGCGGGGCGGTCCTGCACCGGGCAGACCTTCTCGCACGCGCCGCAGCCGATGCAGAGCTTCGGGTCGACGTGGGGGCGCTGCACGTGCACGGGGCGGCCGTTGCGGTCGGGCACGTCGGTCTCCTCGACCCAGATGGCCTTGGGCGAGGTCGGGCAGAACTCCTCGCACACGATGCAGGGCGTGGCCATCGACCAGGGCAGGCAGCGGCCGTGGTCGTAGAACGCCGTGCCGACCTTGATGGGCTCGATGTGGCGCACCGGGTCGCCGAGCTTCTGCACCTCGTCGATCTTCTGGATCGCGCCCGTGGGGCACACCTGGCCGCAGAGCACGCACGAGTGCTCGCAGTAGCCGATGCGCATGATGAAGATGGGCGTCCAGAAGCCCTCGATGCCGCTCTCGAGAAAGGCCGGGTGCAGGGCGTTGTTGGGGCAGACCTTCATGCACTCCGCGCAGCGGATGCAGCGCTCGAGGAAGTCCCGCTCGGCGACCGAGCCCGGCGGGCGAATGAGCCGGTCGTAGTAGTTGCTGTCGATGGAGTCCGACGCGCGGGTGAGGGGGAGCACCGCGGCGCCCGCGGCGGCCGTGACGAGGGTCTTCCTGCGGTCCATGCCCGACTGCGTGAGCGTCGTGCTCTTGCGGTTGGGCAGCCACCGGAACTTGATCACGTCCTCGGGGCACGCGCTCTCGCAGTTGAGGCACATGTGGCACTCGTCCTGCCGCCACTTCACGCCGCCCTGCGGGCTGTCGGCGCCCTGGCAGTCGACGAGGCAGAGGTTGCAGTCGGTGCACTTGGAGTGGTCCTTCTCCATGCCGACGAGCGCGTGGCGCGCGATGAGCCCGAGCGTCGCGCCGAGCGGGCAGAGCACCCTGCACCAGAACCGCGGGATCCAGCGGTTCGCGAGCAGCACGAGGAAGAGCAGCCCCCCGATCACCCACGTCTGGTGAAAGAAGTACTGCCGCGGTTGGAGCACCGTGGCGACGAGCGCGTCGCGCGTGGCGTCGGTCGCCGTCTGGAGCACGTGCACGTTGCTCTGCGACACGCCGTCGAGCCCGCGGCCCGTGACGTAGTTGACCGCGGGGAGCACCGCGAGCCCGATGGCGCGCACCGAGATGCAGATCGGGTCGAAGAGCCCGCCGATCGCGCTGCCGCACACGGCCGCCACGAGGAACGCGCCGAGCAGGTAGTACTTCGCGTTCTGGTAGCCGTGGGTCATGTTGGCGCGCACGCGCCGGGCGCCCGTGGTGGCCCCGTGGGGGTTGGGCACGAGCCACGCGAAGAAGTGGTGCAGCGTGCCGAAGGGGCAGATCCAGCCGCAGAACACGCGGCCGAACACGAGCGTGAGCGCGACGAGGCCGACCGACCACCAGAGCGCGCGGTAGACCGCGTGCGTCGAGAGGAAGGTCATCAGCGACACGAAGGGGTCGGCGAGCAGAAAGGCCTCGACGGGGTACGGCATGCGCACGACGGCGCCGCCCGTGAAGCCCCCGCGAAACTCCGTGCGCACGAGCAGGAAGAGGAACAGCAGGAGGAAGCCCGCCTGCGAGACGCGCCGCGCGTTGCGGAGCGTGGTGATGACCTTGCGCGCGGGGATGCCCGAGCCGGGCCGCTTCTTCGCCTTGAAGCGCGTGCGGAGCCAGGCCGCGACGCGCCCCACGGGCGAGGGCCCCGCGCTCACGGGCGCCGCGGGGGCCGCCGTCGACTGCACGGGCGCGGGCTTCGCGACGCTCTCGGGCGCGGGCTTCGGGGGGGGCACGGGCGCGTCGATCGCGGGCACGTGGCCCACGACGCCGATCCAGGGGATGGGCCTCGGCAGGTCGCTCACGCGAGCACCACGCGGGGTTGATGGATGGAGCGCGCGACCGACGCCGGGTCGGCGAGGTCGGGCACGGCGATGGCGTAGCGCTCGGCGCGGCCGTGCTCGTCGAGGGCGACCTCGCGCGGCCGCAGCGACTGCCACTGCGTGGTGCCGAGGCGGCGCTCCTCGGCCATGCGCAGGTACGCGAGGTTCTCGGGGCGCTGGCCGATGAGCGTGCACCCGTACGCGTCGGCGGCCACCTGGTCGATCGTGGCGACGACGGTGTTCATGCGGCGCGTGTCGTCGACGTTGCCGCCCTGCGGGCCGTTGCGCAGCAGCACGCGCACGCCGTCGAGCACGGTGAGGGTGGGGCGCATGAAGGTCGCGAGGTCGGCGATCGAGGCGTCGATGCTCTGGTGCAGGCGGTTCCTGCGGCCGCCGAGGGTGCCGTACCAGTTCTTCATCGCGGCGGTGTACTTCGCGAGGTTGTGGTGCTTGGCGACCGGGCAGTTGATGACCTTGTCGGCCTCGATGAGCGTTCGGTAGACGGGCCACTCGTCGAGCACCTCGCCGCGCAGGCGCATCGTGCGAAAGCGGTGCTCCGCGGGCAGCACCACGTCGGCGCCCGCGCGGTGCGCGCGCGTCCAGATGCCCGAGCGCTGAAAGCACCGCCCGGGGTCGTTGCAGCTCGCGTCGGTGACCACCACGCGCTTGGCGCCCGCGTCGAGCGCGAGGCGCACCACCGTGGCGACCACCTCGGGGTTGGTGTTCGCCGCCTGGATGGGCGTGCGATCCCAGCCGATGTTGGGCTTGATCACCACCACGTCGCCGCGCGACACGAAGCGGCGCATGCCGCCGAGCGCGGCCACCGCATGCTCGACGAGGGCCGCGGGCGAGGCGCCGTCGACGCCGTGCGCCACCGCGAAATCACTCGCGCCGCCCCGGTCGGCGAGGCGGTAGTCGCGCACCTCGCGGGCGCCCCGCGCGGCCTGGGCGTTCCACCCGCCGCGCTCGTAGCGAAGGCGGGCGACGAGCCCCGCGCCCGCGAGTACGCCGAGCGCCTTGCCGGTGCGAATCAGCGCCTCGCGTCGGGTCGGTCGTGGGTCGGTCATGGACGGGTGCTCCGAAGACGATCGGCGCCTCCCGTGACGGGGGCGACGCGATCGGTGGGTCTGTGTCTAGCGGGCGCCAGGGAGCGAACGCAAGTCCCAGGGGCGCAATGCGTGCGAAGGGTGGAGCTCAGCGTACCCCGCGACCGGCAGGGGCGCTCACGGGAGCGCGGCCACGACGGCGCGCAGGCGCTCGACCCGGGCCTCGCGGGCCGGCGCGTTGAGACCGGGGACTCCCGCATCTGCGATCACGACGACGTTCGAGCCCTTGCGCGCGACGACGACCTCGCCCGAGGGCCCCGTGGCGCTGAACGCCTCGTCGCCGACGCCCGCGATGGTCGTGGCGTGCGCCCCGCGGAAGAGGCCCGCGACGGTGCGTGCGTCGTCGGCGCTCGCGCGGTTGAAGAGCGCGACGCGCCAGCGCTGGTTGTCGGCCGAGCGGTAGTGGCCGACCCACGCGGGCCCGGTGCGCTCGACGCCGAACACGCCCTGCGCGAGGTACGTGGCGCCGCCCCAGACGAGCCCTTCGCGAGGGAGCCCCTGCGGAGGCTGCGGCGCGGCGGTGTCCCCGGGCAGCGCGGCGGCCACGCGGTTCGCGACCGCAGGCAGCGTCTCGCGAGCGAGCGAGCGCAGCGCGTTCTCGTCGCGCTCACCCGAGTCGTCGACGAGGTTGATCTGCACGAGGTATTGCCCCTTCCAGAAGACGAGCTGGCTGGTGCCCAGAAAGCCGCCGCCGCCGTGCTGCGTGGCCTGCGACTCGAGCGAGGCCGGGTCGCGCGCGTCGCTGAGGAGCATCGAGTACTGCCCGAAGGCCCCGAGCGGCGAGCCCATGTCGTAGATCTCAGCCGTGATCACGAGCTCGGTGCCGGCCTTGCGATAGTCGGTTCGCGCGAGCTGCCGAAAGCCGTACGCGAGGTACTTCTCGCCCGCGCCGTCGATGAGCTGAAAGAGGTCCTGCCCGTTGATCACGCGCACGGCGCCCGACTGCGTCCACCCTTCGAGCGGCGACCCCTGCGGGAGAAACCTGGCCGTCTCGCGGAAGTCTGCCGGCGCAGCGGGCGGATCGAAGGCCGCGGCCGGAGGCGGGGAGGTGCTTCCGTCGACCTGCGCCGCGGGTGTACGCTGCGGCGGCGGTGGCGAAGGTCGCGGGGCAGGTTCCCGCTTGCACGACGCCAGCAGGATCAAGAGGAGCGGAGCACGAACGTCCATGGCGCGGCTTGATACGGTTCCCTCCGAGGCACCGCAAGTGTCCGGCAACGCGTTCGAAGCGCGGGTCTGCAATCGTTGCATAGTCCCGCAAGGCCTTTCGAGCGATCCTCCGAGGAACGGCGATTTCCTTCGGGATTTCATGCTCCGCGAGGCCCCGAACTTCGGGGCATATGGGTTGCAGTCGACGGGGACCGTGCGTTCTCGTTCTGCGTCTACCCAGGGATTCACCATCGTGGAGCTGATGGTCGTGGTGACCATCATCGCGGTGATCTCGGCCCTGGTGCTGCCTTCGATGGTGCAGGTCGTCCGCGAGCGTCACGCGCAGCAGGCCGCGATCTCGGTGCTCGACATCGCCCGCGAGACGCGCAGCCGCGCGATGTACCGCGGCGTCGCGCAGACGCTGGTGATCGAGACCGTGGGCACCACGCTGCGCATGAACTCGTACGAGGGCACCGCGAGCTCGTGCCGGCTGTCGCGCTTCGGCGGCGGGCTCTTCGACCCGGCGACGAGGGTCTACACCCTCGACCTCTCGAGCGCCGCGTACACGCGCGACGGCATCGCCGCGCAGGTGAGCCTGCCCGCGGGCGTCACGTTCCTTCAGATCTGCTACACGCCGCTCGGCGTCGCGTTCTTCTCGACCACGCCCATCCCCGACGCGACCCTCCCGTCGGCGGTGTGGAGCAACGACAGCGCCGCGGTCGGCTCGGGCGGCAGCTTCGTCGTCGACGTGTACCGCAGCGCCTCGGGCACCGACAGCGGCGTCCGGCGCCGCGTGGTGATCCCCCTCGCAGGCACCCCGAGGATGCGCACGTGACGCCCCGCAACCGCCCCGCTACGCGCGCCCGCCAGGGAGGCTACACGCTCATCGAGGTGATGGCGTCGATGGCCGTGCTCGGCACGGGCATCCTGGGCATCCTCGCGATGCAGGGCGCGACGGTGAACGCCAACCGCCGCGCCAACGAGCTCACGACCGCGACGAACCTCGCGCGCCGCTGGCAGGAGCGCCTCCGCCGCGACTCGCTGCAGTGGAACTACCCCTCGTACGGCAACCCGATTTCGAACATCAACAACACCTGGTACCTCGCGTCGCTGCTCACGGCGCCGACGACCAATTGGGTCCTGCCCACGCAGCCCACGGGCCTGACCGCGGGCACGCCGCTCGAGAGCGCGGCGGCCAACTGGTGGGGCGTCGACGTGCCCGTGGGGAGCGACGACGCGTACTTCTGCACGCACGTGCGCCTCACGCGGCTCATCACCGACGAGCTCGTGCGCTCCGAGGTGCGCGTGTGGTGGTTCCGCCAGGGCGGCGTGCGGCCCTCGACGTACGCGAACTGCGCGCGCGACACCGACCGCGAGGCGATGGGCGCAGACACCACCAACGTGCGCTGGGTGTACATGACCCAGACGCTCGACCGGCACGAGCTGTGAGCATGGAGCGCCACGCCACCAACCGCGGGTTCACGATCGTCGAGCTGATGGTGTCGATCACCATCACCTCGATCGTCGTGGCGGCGCTCTACTCGGTGTCTCGCGCGACCACCGAGACGTTCAACCAGCAGCAGCGCGCGGCCGAGATGCAGCTCCGCCTGCGCCTCGCGATGGAGCGCATGCGGGTCGACGTCGCGCGTGCCGGCTACATGGCGACGCCCAACTCCGAGGTCGACCCGCGGGTGTGCCCCAAGCCGTCGCCGCTCCTGCAGCCGCTGTCGATCACGCGCGCCACGTCGGCGACGAACCCGATCCCGAACCTCACCGACAACGCGTTCATCACGCCCGTCGCGCTGCGCATGGTGGGCAACTACACCACCGTCGACGAGTACCTGGTCGACAGCATCGCCGGCAACCGCATCCGGCTCCAACACCACACGCCGCAGTGGGCCGCGCGCGTCACCACGGCCGCGGAGTTCAACCGCATCTTCACGCCCGTGGCGGGCGTCAACCGGCTGATCCGCATCTCGAGCCCGACGGGCTTCATGCAGTTCGTCCGCGTGGTGTCGGGCTCCTGGCAGCGCTACGACTCGCCCACGCAGCCCGAGCTCGTCGTGACGCCCTCGCCCGCGGTGATCGGCGAGGGCTCGATGGTCGGCGCGGGGTCGGGGTGCGGCATCGCGGGGCTCGGCACGGGCTCGACCGTCGCGCCGGTCGACATGATCGAGTACCGGCTGCGCAGCGGCGCGACCATGCGCGCGGTGCTCCCCGAGCTGTACCCCTCCGACGCGACCGAGGCCGCGCTCAAGACCGACCTCGTTCGCAGCGAGTGGACGCTCGACGCGACGCCCGCGGAGATCGCGGGCACGGCACAGCTCGTGGGCGAGTACGCCGTCGACTTCGACGCGACCGTGACGGCCGACGAGGGCACCGGCGTGAGCCCCGTGACGATGCGCGGGGTCGCCTGGGGCGACGACACCAACATCAACCGCTACGCCGAGAACATGATGGGCGCGGGCTCCGCGTCGGGGCATTTCCCGCAGCGCATCCGCTCGGTGCTCTTGCGGCTCTCGATCCGCGACCGCAACCAGGACCCGGCCTTCGGCTGGGTCGCGCGCGCGGCCGCGACCTCGCCCCTCACCCGCTTCCGAGTCTTCACCGACCGCCTCGGCGCAGCGCGCGTGCGGACGTTGACCTCGGAGGTCGTGCTCCAAAACCTCGCGGCCCGGAACCTCAGGTGATGACGATGCGCGCGCGTGCCATGCCCCCCATGACCCGCCTCGCCCGCCGCGGCCGCGGCGAGCGCGGCGTCGCCATGTTCATCGTGATGATGCTCATCGTGATGGTGAGCGCCGCGGGCGTGTTCGTGACGAAGTCCTCGTCGCTCGAGATCCGCTCGGCGGGCTACGTGCGTCAGGCCGGGCAGACGCACTACATCGCCGAGTCGGGCGCCACCTCGGTGATCGCGCGGCTGCGGCTCAACTGTCAGGCGTACGTCAACGACTTCCTCCGCCGCAGCGCGCTCGTGGGCGACTCGTGGACGGCGGGCTGCCCCGAGGTGCGCGTGAGCGCCTCGGAGGTCTACCGCAAGCCCTGCTACCGCTTCGCGAGCAGCGACCCGTCGATCGTCGGCTCGGGCACGCCCATCTTTCAGGGGTCGAGCGGCGCCGGCACGTCTCGCGTGCCGGGCTCCTTCGGCGCGGGCTACCTCTCGCCGGCCTTCGGCGTCACGGTCACCGAGCTCTACGGCGAGACCGCCGCGGCGCCTGGCAGCGACGTCGGCGGCTCAACTTTTTCTGAGACCCTCCGACAATCACGGTTGATGATCGACGTCACGGGCACGTCGGAGCTCGACCGGTCGCTCGCGGCGTACGCCGTCGACTCGAACAACGTCGCTCGTGGCGCCGAGGCGCTCCGCGCGATTTCGGTGGTGCTGTGCAGCAACTGAGGCGCTTCCTTCAACCGTCTGTGAACCCCACCCCCTCGGGGGCGGCGGCCGTTGTCGCCGCAGGGAGAACGACCATGAGCCTCAAGGGATCCACGGTTCTCGCCGTGGCCGCGGCCGCCGCTGCCACCCTCGGCCCGTCGGCCGCGTGGGCGCAGATCGACGCGCGACTCCTCCGGCCCGACATCATGCTGCTCGTCGATACGTCGGGGTCGATGGAGTTCCGCATGAACGCCCGCGACGACTCGGGGGCGTGCACCCGCGACGACGGCGGCGCGTGCATCAACTGCTCGACCGGCGAGCCGCAGTGCTCCGCGTCGTGCCCCGCGTCCGAGTCTCGCAACCGCTGGATCACCGCGCTCGAGGTGCTCACGGGCTCCATCCAGGGCTACACGTGCACGCAGGCGCCGCGCACCGACTCGACGCAGTACGACTACCGCTATCAGATCCCCCACCACGAGCCCCTCTCGTTCGGCCACAGGCTCTTCGAAGCGGGCGCGATGCAGGCCACCGACGGCATCGTCGACGTGTACGCCGACCGCGTGCGCTTCGGCCTCATGACCGGCGACTTCGAGCAGGACCCCGACCGCAACATGGCCGGGATGTGGTCGTACGCCGACGCGCACAACTTCCGTCCCGTGGGCTGCGCCACCGCCGAGAGCTGGAACTTCGGGGCCAAGCGCGAATCGACCGACGACAACACCCTCGACATCGTGCCCGGCGGGCTCGTCTCGGTCGGCGACCCGAGCGCCGACACCGCGACGCTGAGCCGCATCAACCAGACCGTGCAGCAGGCCCTCGTCGGTCGGCCTGCGTTCGGCACGACCTCCGCGCTCGAGGGCGTTCGGCCCATCGGCTCGACGCCGCTCGGCGCGCTGCTCGACGACGCCCTCTACTACTGGACGAACCACCCCGACGTCATCGACGGCTCGACGACGGGCCGCGGCGACCCGTACTACCAGTGCCGCAATCGCGCGAACATCCTCATCACCGACGGCGCGCCGACCGATGAGTTCTGGCGCGCGCAGTGTCGCTCCGGCGGCGAGTGCCCGTACGACACGCCCTCCGAGATCGCGATGCGCATGGCCACGGTGGGCCCCACGTCGCCGGGCGTGCGCACCTATGTGATCGCGTTCGACCCGAACCCCGCGGTCGAGAGCGCCCTCTCGCCCATCGCCATCGCGGGCAACACCCCGCGGGTCTACTACGCCAACGACAGGCCGACCTTCGCGGCCGCGCTCTCGACCATCCTCGACACGGTCGCGTCGTCGACGTCGACGCGCGTGCCGCCTGTCTACGGCACGTCGGGCGTGCCCGCGGCCGTGGGCACGCCGCAGTTCCAGTTCTCGACCGCGTTCACGATCTCGCCGGGGCTCCCGTGGTCCGGCTCGCTGACGCGCGCTCGTACCGTGTGCGAGGCGCCGTCCATGGGCGCGCCGCCGGTGCCGACCGACAAGCCCGTCGACGTGTCGGCCGGCGACGACTTCGGCTACAACCTCCGCGCTTCGTACCGCGCCGCGCAGGCGGGCTGGGGCGGGCGATACCTCTGGACGTACGTGCCCTCGGGGGCCAGCACCAGCACGGAGCTCCGCACCAGCATGACCAACGCGGTCAGCGGCACGGTGGGCTTCGCGCGCGACCTGCCCTCGCTCGCGGGCGTGCCGTCGCTCTTCAGCTACACGACCTCGTCGGAGGTCAACACGCTCCTCGCGTGGCTCCGCGGCGACTCCGGCACGGTGCGCGAGTTCCGCCCGCTCGGCGACATCTACCGCTCGACGCCCGTGAACGTGCAGGCGCCGCTGCTCGACCTGCCCGACCAGAGCTTCAGCGCGTACCGCGCGCTCACGCTCTCGCGCTCCACGGCCTCCACGGCGAGCAACGCGGCCGCCTCGCTGCGCCGCGCCGACGTGCGCGTGGGCTCGCGCGAGTCCATGCTCTACGTGGGCAGCAACGACGGCATCCTCCACGCGTTCAACACCGACAACGGCGAAGAGGTCTGGGGCTTCGTCCCGCCGTACCTCGTGCCCACGCTGCGCACGCACTACCCGTCGACGCGCGCGATGGGCGTCGACGGCACGCCGGTCGTGAAGGAGGTCGTGTTCGAGCGCTCCGCGGTCTCGCCGCCGACGGCGGCCTCGTGGCGCACCGTGCTCGTCGTGGGGCTCCGCAACGGCGGCCCCGCGTACGTCGCCCTCGACGTGACCGACCCCTACCAGCCGCAGTTCCTCTGGCAGTTCACCGATCCCGCGAACATGACGGCCGCGACGGGCACGCCCGCCATCGGCACGCTGTACTTCATCCCCCGCGGCCGCACCGTCGCCGTCGAGCGCGCCGTCGCGTTCATCCCTGGCGGCTCAGGCCTCCCCGCGCTCGGCACCTGCGGGCCGATGTCGCATCCGCGACCCGCGCGCAACGCGCTCCTCGGCGCGCCCGACGCCGGCCGCGGCGCCCGTCGCCCCTACAACCGCTGCTGGGACGCGAGCACCGGACAGTTCCTCTATGTGATCGACCTTCAGACCGGCGAGGTGATCCGGCGCCTCGGCGCGGGCATGCCCGTGACCACCCCGACGGGCTGGGAGGACTCGGTGCCCACGGGCTCTCCACTCACCGGCGCGCCCGCGCTCTACAGCGGCACCGCGGGCACGGTCACCACGCGCGCGTATCTCGGCGACGCCGACGGCATGCTCTGGCGCGCCGACTTCAGCAGCCGCGACCCGCAGCAGTGGTGGCTCTCCGACGAGTACGACCTCTACTGGGGCGCCGCGTACGACGGCGGCCAGCCCATCATCGAGCGCCCGATGGTCACCGTGGGGCAGCGCGGCGAGATCACCGTCGCCCTGGGCTCGGGCGACCCCGAGATCCTCGACGACACGACCAACGAGTACCGCGTGGGCTCGTTCACCGAGACCACCACGACCGACAGCGGAGGCGCGGTCACCAGCGTCTCCATCCACGAGAACTGGCAGATCCGGCCCGGCATCGACGCGACGCGCGATTTCTTCCCGGGCGAGCGCATGACCGGCGCCATGACGCTCTTCAACGGCGTGCTCTACTTCGGATCGTTCGTGCCGCGCTCGACGACGAACCCCTGCGATTTCGGGTACGCGCGCCTCTGGGGCCTCGACATGACCCGCTTCGATCCGGGCTCGACGTACGACTATCCCCGCGCGCGCCTCGATCTCGACGGAGACCCCGCCACCGCGAGCGACGTCGTGCGCGTCACGCAGGACCTCAACTTCAACGGCACGACCACCGACGACGGCAACACGGTGCTCTTCGGCGTGGCAGTATCGCGGCAGATGAGCTGCAACGTCACCGCCACCGCGCCCGACCCCATCACGGGCATGCCGCGCACCTACGTCTCGTCGTCGTCGGGCGGCGAGTACCGCCTCGTGCTCCAGACCGCGCAGGCCGGCCGCACGGGATCGACCGGGCTGAACCCCGTCGTCACGCGCCGCCTCCCGCGCCCGCAGATGCCGGCTCGCATCGACTCGTGGGCCTCGATCTTCGAGTGATGTCTCGCGCGCCGCTCGTCGCCGCCGCGCTGCTCGTCGCCCTCTCGGGGTGCCGCCGGGGCCGCCGCGCGCCGCCCCCCGCACCCACCCCCGCCGCGCACGACCTCGCACCCGCGCAGGTCGTCGAGGAGGAGCGCGTCGACCCCGACGAGCTGCTCCCCGGCAGCACGACGGCCTTCGGGCTCGCGCTGCCGGTGAACACGGCCGTGCGCTTCGAAGGCGGCGAGACCCGCATGTACCACGTGGCCGCGCAGATGCCGCGCGTGATGCGTTACCTTCAGCAGCGGCTCGAGTTCCCCACGGCTGACATCCAGCCGCTCGGCGCGCTGATTCGGCACGCGCACGTGCGCGACAACGACGCGGCCGTCGTGATCGACGTGGGCGTGCGCGACGAGGGCGACCGCACGCTCGTCACCGTGTGGAACCGCACGCCCATCCCGCAGCCGCAGGAGCGCACGATGGACGAGGCGCTGACCGCCGCGCACATCGACCCGCGCACCCGCAGGACCGAGCCCCGCTACAACCGCTGACCCGCGCCCGCCTCGACGGCGAAGGTGATCGTCACGTCGCCGACGCGCGCGCACGCGCCGTCGCGCGCCGTCGAGAGCTCGCTCGCCCCCGTCGAGAACGACAGCCCCTCGCCCGCGGGGACGAGCTTCAACCGTTCGCCGCGCGCGAGCGAGGCGGGCAGCGCGACCGCCGCGCCCTCGTCGCCCGAGACGTCCGCCTCGGTCAGCACGAGCAGGTGAACGAGCCCCGCCCCGTGGGGGTCGACGCGCGTCAGCCGCGCCCAGCGCGGGAGCACGCCGCGCGGCGACGGGGCGTGTTCGAAGCGCAGGCGCACGTGCGGGCCGAGCGCGATCACGTCGCCGTCTCGCAGCGCGACGCCCGGCGCCGCGGGGTCGACCGCGCGGCCCGACACCGAGGTGCCCGTGCTCGAGCGAAGGTCCTCGAGCAGCGCGACGCCGCCGCGCCACCAGAGGCGCGCGTGGCGCCGCGAGAGCGTGCGGCCGCGGCGGTCGTTCTCGGGGGTGAAGGGCACGCAGCGCGGCACGACGTGGCCCGTGCGACCGAGTATCACGCGCGCGGCCGACACGACCTGCACCGGGCCGACGCCCGCGTCGGTCACGAGCTCGGCCCGCGCGAGCGGCGCGTCGTCGTCGCACTCGACGATCGTAGGCGCGGGGAGGCGAAAGCCGCCCGCGCGCTCGATCGCGTCGCGCATCTCGTCGGCGCCCTGAAAGCGCTCGCTCGGCCGCTTGGCGAGCGCGCGCCGCACCAGGGGCTCGAACGCGCGCGCGGCCGCGGGCAGCGACGCGCCGAAGGGAGGCGGGGGCTGTAGCACGTGCGCCGCGGCGAGCGCGCGCAGGCTGTCGCCCTCGAAGGGAGCGCGCCCGGTGAGCAGCTCGTAGAGCATCGCGCCGACCGAGTAGAGGTCCGAGCGCGGGTCGACGGCGCCGCCCTGCCACTGCTCCGGGGACATGTAGTCCGCCGTGCCCATCACCGCGCCCTGCGCCGTGCGGAGCATCACGGACCCCTCGAGCGAAGCGTCGAGCACCTTCGCGAGGCCGAAGTCGGTGAGCCGCGCCAT
This sequence comes from Polyangiales bacterium, assembly GCA_039809605.1. Classification (GTDB taxonomy): domain Bacteria; phylum Myxococcota_A; class Polyangia; order Polyangiales; genus CAISKJ01. Next base: position 15,773 of record JBDHVF010000038.1, read on the forward strand.
CTCGCCCACCGGGTGCTCGCGCGCGGGCTCGAGCAGAACGTTCTCGGGCTTCACGTCGCGGTGCAGCACGCCGCGCGAGTGCGCCTCGGTGAGCGCCGCGAGCACCTCGGCGGTCCACACCGCGGCGGACATCGGCGGCGCGGGGCCGTCGGCGATGGCCTCGTCGAGGCCGCGGCCGAGCACGGCCTCGGTCACGAGGTAGCGCTCGCCGTCGTCGAGCTTGCCCACGTCGAGCACGCGCACGACATAGGGCGACGAGAGCACCGACGCCGCGCGCGCCTCGCGCGAGAAGCGCGGCCCCAGCGTCGGGTCGGCGCCCGCGCGGCGCTGCAACAGCGCGACGGCCACGGCCGCGCCCGAGAGCAGGTCGCGCGCGAGGTACACGCGCTTGACCGCGCCGCGGCCGAGCAGCCGGATCACCTCGTAGCGTCCGGCGACGCGTGAGCCCGGCGAGAGGTCGTCCACGGCGGCGGAGACTATCACCGCGTGCGGCGGCGGAGGATGTCCTGGATCTGCTGCGCGACCTCGGGCCGCTCGCTCACGAGCGCGTTCTGGAGCACCTGCGCGGCCTCCTGCGCGTCGTTGCGGATGAGCAGCTCGCGCGCCTGCTGGCGCTCCTCTTGAGAGCCGTGGATGAGCGTGCCGACGAGGTACTCGACGGCCTCGCGCGACGAGATGCGCCCGATCGAGCCCAGCGCGGCCTGGCGCACGCGGGGGTTGTCGGCCTCGCGATGCAACCGCGAGAGGGGGTCGAACGCGTGGGGAAAGTGCAGCGCGCCGATCGCGTCGACGGCGGCGCTCACGACCGCGGGGTCCTGGCCGTCGTGCACGCCCTTCATGATCACCGCGAAGGTGCGCTTGAAGAAGAGCTGCCGCGCCGCGCGGAGGCAGGCCACGCGCACGTCACCGCGGCCGCGTTCGAACAGGTGCTCGAGGGGCGAGAGCACGGCGTAGAGCTGCACCTGCCCGAGCGCCTCGGCGAGCTGGGCGAGGGTGGTCGGGTGGTCGGGCTCGCGCGCCGTGAGCGCCACGAGCCGCGCGAGCAGGGCCTTGCGGCGCACGAAGTCGGGCAGCGTCGTGTCGAGCAGGATCTCGCCGCAGGTCTCGACCGGGTCGCCGTGCTCCTCCCACTCGATCACGTCGTCGTTCCAGATGTCGGGGTACGCGACGGGCTGGCGCAGGTAGTCGGGCAGCGGCGGCGAGCGCGCGGGCTCGTCCAGCGCGTGGCCGTAGTGCTCCGCGAGGGTCTTGTAGCGTCTGGCGCGCTTCTCCTCGGCGCCCCGCAGCTCGGCGAGCGCGCGGAACACCGCCACGGCCTGGCCGTGCATGCCCACGGCGCTGTACGCGCCCACGGCCGCGAGCAGGGCGTTCTCGGCGAGCTGCACGCTGCCGCCGCCCGCGAGCGTGTGCTGCGCGGCCTTGCGCCACGCCTCGGCCTCGCGCACCCGCAGGGCCGTGTGAAAGTTGAGCCCCACGCCGCGCGCGTAGTCGCTCGCCTCGTGGAGGATCGTCGCCACCGCGTGGTGCTCGCCCGCGCGCTCGGCGCGCGCGATGAAGTCCTCGTAGTACTGCAGCGCGTAGTACTTGAGGTGGTCCTCGCGCAGGATGCGGATGCAGTTGAGGTACCCCTCGGCGAGGTTCTCGAAGCTCCCCGTCTCGGCCCCGAGCGTGAGCAGCACCTGGAAGCAGTCGAACGCGCGCTCGCGCAGCCCGCGGGCCTCGAGCATGTCCGCGGCCTCCTCGAGCAGCCGCGTCGCGCGCACGCGGCAGCGGTTGGCGCCCGCCGCGTCCTGCAGCTTCTCGAGCACGCGCCCGAGGTTGAAGCTCACCAGCGCCGCGGTGTACGGGTCCTCGCGCAGCCTCGGGTCGGCGGCGACCTCCTCCCAGAGCGCCCGCGCCGCGGGGTACTGCTGCGCCTCCTCGAACTGGATCGCGGCGTGCGCGGGCCACCTCGCGACGCGGTAGTGCTGCGCCGCCGCCGCGTGCTTGCGATCGAGCTGCGCCGCGCGGGCGAGGTCGCGCGGCTCGCTCGACACGAGCGGCGCCATCCGCGAGGGCTCGCGCAGGTAGAGCCACACGGTGCCCGCCGCGCGGAGCTTGCCGAGCTGCGTGAGCGCCTCGGCGAGCGTGCGCAGCACCTCGTCGTAGTCGCGCGGCGCCAGGTGCGTCTGCGCGGCGCTCGCGATGAGAATCTGCTCGGCGCGGTCGGGCTGCCCCGCGCGCAGCGACTGCCGCGCCCGCGAGATCGCCTCGTCGTTGAGCACCGTCGACATCGGTCAGACCTCCGCCGCCTGCTCGCGGGCCTTCGAGGGCGACGCCTCGCGCCGGGCCTCGCTCGTGGCGGCCTCGACGATCGAGAGGGCGCGCGACGCGCGCTCGCTGCGGTCCTTGAGGGCCTGATCGGTCACCACCTCGTGCAAGGTCAGGAGCGGCAGGTACTCGAGGTCGAGCGCGCCGCGCGAGGGGAGCATGAAGACCCCGCACACCTCGGCCACCTCGCGCACGCGCCGCATGAGGTCGACCGGCACGTGGCACTCGGCGTGGGTGATCATGTACACGGTCACGCTCGCGCGCTCGCGGTTGCGATCGAGCTCCGCCGCGAGCTGCGAGAAGACCCGCGCGTAGTTGCGCCCGCGCTCGCCCTTGAACGCGAGGATGCCCGCCACGTGCAGCGACCCCGCGCCCCCGAGCCCCGCGCGGCCCTTGCGCAGGCGCATGGGCTCGTAGAGCCGCGAGTCGAAGAACCTCACGCTGGCTTCGAAGCCCTGCAGGGTCATGCGCTTGGCGAGCGCGATGGCGAGGCCGCGCGCGAAGACCGTGCGGGCGCCGCGCATCGACGCGCTCGCGTCGACGAGGATCTGGTAGCTGCGCGGGGGCGGGCGGTCCTGCGCCTCGTGGGCGTAGTAGAGCAGCTCGCGGTCCATGAAGCGCTGCTCGAAGAGCTCGTCGTCGTGGGCCATCTCGGTGAGCACCAGCGAGTCGAGCGAGCCGTTGGGCACCACGCCCGAGTAGCCGTCGACCGAGAACACCTGCTGCCCGCCGCCGCGCCGCGTCTCGAGCACGCTCGGCAGGATGTCGAGCGAGAAGTTCACCACGTCGTTGGCCTCGGGCGAGTTGAACACCGCGAGCAGGTCGACGAGCTCGGTCTCGGGCATCGAGCCGTCTTGCCCGACGAGGCCGAGGAGCTCCACCGTGTCGAGGTCGATCTGCTCGATGCCGAGCAGCAGGTGCAGCCGGTGCTGCACGAGGTGCTGAAGGAAGGCGAGCTCGGGCCTGCGGTCGGCGGCCACCCACACCTGCGGCAGGAGCATCTGCGCCTGCGTGAGGGTGTCGGCGTTGATGGGCACGGGCTCGAACTGCACGGGCGAGCGCCAGCGGTCGACCACGGGCCCGAGCGCGCGTGTGAGGAGCGTGGTGAGCACCGCGTCGTCGATGCGCGACTTCTGGATCTGCTCGGCCACGTCGGTCTTCGAGATCTCCTCGAGGAGCGCGCCGTAGGTCGCGAGCAGCGCCTGCGCCTCGCCGGGCGCGCCCTGCGCCGGGGGCATCGGCGGCATGTCGCGCGGAGGCCCGTACGCGGCCCCGAGGCCGAGGAGCGCCGCGCCCACGTCGTGCGCGACCACCAGCGGGACGTTGAGCCCGAAGCGAAGGAGGGTGTTGTACCAGGCGAGCGCGCGCATCCCGAGGGAGGCCTCGTTCGCGCCGGCGCAGGAGATGGCGAGGCCGCCGAGGGCGCGCACCTCGCCGGGCGACATGCTGCTGATCGCGGCCATGGGGCGGCGGATCGTACACGCAAACGCGCGCCGCCGCCCGGCGATTGCTACGACGCGGTGGTGGTCGCGGGCCCCGGCCGGATCGTCGGCGCCCTCGCGCTGGCCTCGCGGCGCGTCACGGGCGCCTTGCGCGCGGAGCCCTCGCGGCGCGCGGACTTCATGGCCGCGGCGCGCGTCTGGTTGCGGCCGTTGTGCTTGGCCTCGTAGAGCGCCTCGTCGGCGCGCGTGAAGAGCGCCTCGCGGTCGTCGGCGTCGCGCGGAAACTCCGCGATGCCCAGCGAGCACGTGACCGACAGCGGCCCGAGCTCGGTCTGAAAGACCTGCCGCTTGAGCTCCTCGCGGATGCGCTCGGCGAGCTGAAAGGCGCCCTCGGTGTCGGTCTCCTCGCAGACGACGACGAACTCCTCGCCGCCGAAGCGGCCGACGGCGTCGGTCTCGCGGCGGCACCGGCCCAGCACCGCGCCGAGGCCCTTGATCACCTGGTCGCCGACGGCGTGGCCGTAGGTGTCGTTCACGTTCTTGAACTTGTCGATGTCGAGCACGACGACCGAGAGGGGGCGGCCGAAGCGCGCCGCGGCGCGCAGGCGCTTGTCGAACTCCGACTCGAGCGCGCGCTTGTTGAGGTGGCCGGTCATCGGGTCGGTGGTGGCGAGCTCCTCGAGCCGGCGCACCGCGGCCGCGTTGGCGAGCGCCACCGACGCGTGCGCGGCGAGCACGCCGAGGAGCTGGCGCGAGCCCTCGGCGAAGGCCGCGCGGCGGTGGGCGGCGAGGGTGAGCGTGCCGAGCACGCCGTCGCGCGCGAGCAGCGGGAACACCAGCACCGAGCTCATCTCCGTGAGGGCGGCCTCGCGCGTGAACACGAACTGGGTCTTCGGGTCGAAGTGCCCGCGGTACGGCAGCGCGTGGCGGGCCTTCACCGCGGCGCACGCGATGCCCGCGTTCTCGCCGAAGGTCAGCGCCTCGACGCCGCGCGGCGCGTCGCCCGCCACGTGCCGCACGCGCTGCTCGCCCGAGCGCGCGTCGCACGAGGTGACCACGAGCAGGTCGTGGTCGACGATGGCCCTGGCCGACGACGCCACGGCCGCGAGCACCTGCTCCTCGGTGAGCGCCTCGCCGAGCGCGCGCGAGGCTTCGAAGAGCCGCGAGAGGTCGTCGCGGGCGCGCTCGAGGCGCGCGAACACCCGCTCGTTGTCGATGAGCCTGCGGGCCTGAAGGGCCACGGCCTCGAGCGTGGCCTGGTCCTCGGGCGAGAAGGGCACGTCGTCGACGCGGTCGGCCACCATCACGCCGCGCGCCGCGCCCTGGTCGAGCACGGGCAGCGCCGCGAAGCAGCGCACGTCGTGGGGGCCGCGGTAGTACGTGAGCCCGGGGTGGCCCGCGCGCAGGTGCGCGAGCAGCACGGGCTTCGCCATCGCGAGCGCGGCGCCCATCGCCCCCGAGGTCACCGGCAGCGGGCCCTCGTGCAGGTCGGCGTCGTCGTCGGTCGCGGCCTCGACGAGGCGCAGGTTCTTGCCCTTGGCGTCGAGCCAGTAGAGCGCGCACGTGCGGAGCTTCATGGTGCGCCGCGCGAGGTTGAGCAGGCCCACGATCGACGCGTGGATCTCCTCGAGCGACGCGCGCACCCGCGCCTCGTCGACCTTCTCGTTGCGCTGCGGCGGCTGCGCGGCCGGCGCCTGGAGGCGGAACGACTGCGCGGCCTCCTTCTGGCGCTTGCGCTCGTCGGCGATCATCTGCCTCGCGTGGTCGCGCACGCGGGCCACCTCGGCGCGCGTGAGGCCGTGGTGCACGAAGCCCGCGGCGACGATGAGGGCCGCCCGCAGCGCGGGCGCGAGCAGCTCGGCCGCGCCCGCGGCGCGGTCGAGCGCGGCCTCGAGCGCCACGCCGTAGAG
>JBDHVF010000039.1:0-21257 GCA_039809605.1 Polyangiales bacterium
CCGCGAACGTGCGTGCCTGCGCGGGTGGGGGACACGTCGCACACGCGAAAGCGGCAAACTTGACGTGAAGTTGGTATAAGCCCTCACCCCAGCCGCGCGTCGATGGCGCGGCGCACGGCGTCGACGTCCGGCGGGAGCTCCACCGGCGCGTTGGCGTGGCGCGCGACGGCGCCGTCGAGCGCGCCCGCGTGGTAGGCGCGCTTGAACTCGGTGAACTTCAGCCCGTGCGCGGTGCTCACCACCACCACGCGCTCCGACGGGGCCACCGTGCCCGCGCGCACGAGCTTCTCGAGCGCCGCGAGCGCCACGCCCGTGTGCGGGCAGTTGTACATGCCCGTGCGGTCGGCGCGCGCCACGGCGTCGGCGAGCTCGTCCTCGGTGGCCTCCTCGACCACGCCGTCGCACGCGCGCAGCACGCGGATCGCGCGGTCGATGCTCACCGGGTCGCCGATCTGGATCGCGCTCGCCGCCGTGCGCTGCGCCGTCACGGGCTCGTAGCGCTCGAAGCCCTGCTCGTACGCGCGGTAGAGGGGGTTGGCCCGCGCCGCCTGCGCGACGCAGATGCGGGGCGCGCGGGTGATGAGACCGAGGTCCTTCATCAGCGCGAAGCCCTTGCCGAGCGCGTAGACGTTGCCGAGGTTGCCGCCGGGGATCACCACCCAGTCGGGCACGGCCCAGTCGAACTGCTGCACGATCTCGACGGCGACGGTCTTCTGCCCCTCGATGCGAAGGCTGTTCATCGAGTTGGCGAGGTAGATCGAGCCGTCGGCGGTGACCTCCTTCACGACGCGCATGCAGCCGTCGAAGTCGGTGTCGAGCGAGAGCACCAGCGCCCCGTTCGCCAGCGGCTGAAGGAGCTGCGCCACCGAGACCTTGTCCCGCGGCAGGAGCACCAGCGCCGGCACGCCCGCCGCCGCGCAGTAGGCCGAGAGCGCCGCCGACGTGTCGCCCGTCGACGCGCACGCGATGGCGCGCACCCGCCTGCCCCGTCGGATCATCTCGCGCACGGCCGACACGAGCACGGTCATCCCCAGGTCCTTGAACGAGCCCGTGTGGCTGTTGCCGCACTGCTTGACCCAGAGGTCGGTGATGCCCAGCGAGCGGCCGTAGCGCTCGGCCCAGAGGAGGTTCGACCCGCCCTCGGCGAAGCTCACGATGCTCTCGTGGTGGATGTCGGGGTACACCCACTCGGCCTTGCCCCACACGCCCGAGCCGTAGGGCCACTCGGTGCGCATCCAGCGGCGGTCGAAGAGCTGCATCCACGCGGCGGCGCTGCGCTCGCGCAGGGCCTCGACGTCGTGCTCCACGTCGAGGAGGGCGCCGCACCTGCGGCAGCGGTAGACGACCTCGTCGAGGGCGTAGCGCTCGTCGCACCCGGCGAAGCACGCGAAGCGGGCGGAGGCCTTCATGCACGCTCTCCTATCACGGCGCGACGACCCCGCGCAGCGGCGCCGTCGGCAGCCACGTCTCGCCCATGAGGTCGCGGTCGACCGCGCGCGCGGCCTCGCGGCCCTCCCAGATGGCCCACACGACGAGCGAGGCCCCGCGGCGCGCGTCGCCGCACACGTACACCCCCGCGAGGTTCGTCTCGAACGACGCGCCGTCGCGGCGCAGGGGAAAGGCGCCCCCCATCGACGCGGGCTCGGCGCCCGTGAAGCCCATCGCGAGCAGCACGAGGTCGCACGCGAGCTCCACGCGCTCGGCCTCGACCGCGCGCAGGTGCCGTCGACCCGTCGCGTCGGTGGCGAGCGCCACGCGCTCGGCCTCGAGCGCGCGCACGCGGCCGCGGCCGTCGTCGACGAGGCGCACCGTGCGAAGGGCCCACTCGCGCGCGCCGCCCTCCTCGTGGCTCGACGACGTGCGAAGGATCATCGGCCACAGGGGCCACGGGTGCGCGGGGTCGCTCCCCTCGGGGGGGCGCGGCATGAGCTCGATCTGCGTCACGCTCGCGGCGCCCTGGCGGTGGCTCGTGCCCACGCAGTCGGCGCCCGTGTCTCCGCCGCCGAGCACCACCACGCGCAGGCCCCCGGCCCGCACCTGCCCCTCGACGCGTTCGCCCGCCACCGCGCGGTTCTGCTGCGTGAGGAACTCCATCGCCGGGTGCACGCCCGCGAGCTCGCGGCCGGGCACGTCGAGCTCGCGCGCGACGCCCGCGCCCACGGCGAGCACCACCGCGTCGTGCACCGCGCGCAGCGCGTCGAGCGAGACGTCGGCCCCGACGCGCACGCCCGTGCGAAACTGCACGCCCTCGGCGCGCATCTGCTCCACGCGCGCGTCGACGAGGCGCTTCTCGAGCTTGAAGTCGGGGATGCCGTAGCGGAGCAATCCCCCGATGCGGTCGTCGCGCTCGAGCACGGTCACGTCGTGGCCCGCGCGCGCGAGCTGCTGGGCGCACGCGAGGCCCGCGGGCCCCGAGCCCACCACCGCCACGCGCTTGCCGGTGCGACGCGCGGCCGTCACGGGCCGCAGCGCGCTGCCGTCGTCGAAGCCCCCGTCGGCGAGCGCGCGCTCGATCTGACGGATGGTCACCGGCGCGCGCGAGAGCGCCAGCACGCACGCGGCCTCGCACGGCGCAGGGCACACGCGCCCGGTCACCTCGGGGAAGTTGTTGGTCGCCGAGAGCGCCGCGAGGGCCTCGGCGTCGCGGCCCCGGTACGCGCGGTCGTTCCAGTCGGGGATCACGTTCCCGAGCGGGCACGCGCCGTGGCAGAAGGGCACGCCGCAGTCCATGCAGCGCGCGCCCTGCTCGCGGAGCTGCACCACGGGCAGGCGCCGTTCGAACTCGGTCCACGCGCGCACGCGCTCGGCCACGGGGGCCTTCTCGGCCTCGACGCGACCGTGCTCGAGAAAGCCCGTCACCTTGCCCATGAGGGCCCCCTCTTCGCGTCGCGCGCGGGCGGTCGCGCGCTCAGCGCCTTGCGGTAGTCGACCGGCATCACCTTCACGAAGCGCCGGCACCACTGGCGCCAGCCCGAGAGCACCCTCCACGCGAGCGCGCTGTGGGTGCGCTGGTAGTGCTGGTGCACCAGGCCCCGCAGCACCGGAAGGTCGTCGGCGTCGAGCGCCTCGAGCTCCACCATCTCGCGGTTGACGCTCGCTTCGAAGCGCCCGTGCTCGTCGAGCACGTACGCCACGCCGCCGCTCATGCCCGCGGCGAAGTTGCGGCCCGTCGGGCCGAGCACCACCACGAGCCCGCCCGTCATGTACTCGCAGCCGTGGTCGCCGCAGCCCTCGACCACCGCCGTCGCGCCGCTGTTGCGCACGGCGAAGCGCTCGCCCGCCATCCCCCGCACGAAGAGCTCTCCGCGCGTGGCGCCGTAGAGCGCGGCGTTTCCGACGGCGATGTTCTCCTCGGGCACCCACGCGCACCCCTCGGGCGGGCGCACCACGATGGTGCCCCCCGAGAGGCCCTTGCCGCAGCCGTCGTTGGCGTCGCCCTCGAGCACGAGCTCGACGCCCCGCGCGAGAAAGGCCCCGAAGCTCTGCCCCGCCGAGCCCTTGAAGCGCAGGGTGATCGCGCCGTCGGCGAGGCCCTCGGCGCCGTGCCGCGCGGTCACGTACGAGCTCAGGAGCGTGCCCACCGCGCGGTGCACGTTGCGCAGGGGCATCGCGATCTCGACGCGCTCGCCCCGCTCGAGCGCGGCGCGCGCCTGCTCGACGAGCACCGTGTCGAGGCTGAGCTCGACCTCGTGGTCCTGCGCCTCGACCTGACGGCGCGGGGCGCCCGGCGCGTCGGGCACGAAGAGCAGGCGCGAGAGGTCCACGCCCGTCGCGACGTCGCCGCGCTGCCGCAGCCGCTCGGCGCGGCCCACCATGTCGTCGACGCGGCGAAAGCCCAGGCGCGCCATCCACCGCCGCAGGTCTTCGGCCACGAAGAGCATGAAGTTCATCACGTGGTCGGGCTCGCCCGCGAAGCGCGCGCGCAGCGCGGGGTCCTGCGTGGCCACCCCCACGGGGCAGGTGTTGAGGTGGCACACGCGCATCATCACGCAGCCCAGGGTGACGAGCGCGATGGAGCCGAAGCCGAACTCCTCGGCGCCCAGCAGGGCCGCGATCGCCACGTCGCGGCCCGTCTTGAGCTGGCCGTCGGTCTCGAGCCGCACGCGCCCGCGGAGGCCGTTCATCACCAGCACCTGCTGCGCCTCGGCGATGCCCACCTCCCACGGCGCGCCCGCGTGGCGAATGGACGTGAGCGGCGCCGCGCCCGTGCCCCCCGCGTCGCCCGAGATGAGGATCACGTCGGCCTTGGCCTTCGCCACGCCCGCGGCCACGGTGCCCACGCCCGCCTCGCTCACCAGCTTCACGCTCACGCGCGCGCGCGGGTTGGCGTGCTTGAGGTCGTGGATGAGCTGCGCGAGGTCTTCGATCGAGTAGATGTCGTGGTGCGGCGGCGGCGAGATGAGCCCCACGCCGGGCGTCGCGTGTCGCACGCGCGCGATCTCGCGGTCGACCTTGTGGCCCGGGAGCTGTCCCCCTTCGCCGGGCTTGGCGCCCTGCGCGACCTTGATCTGGATCTGGTCGGCGTTGACCAGGTACTCGGTCGTCACGCCGAAGCGCCCGCTCGCCACCTGCTTGATCGCGCTGCGCCGCGAGCCCCCGTCGGGGTCGGGGGTGAAGCGCACCGGGTCCTCGCCGCCCTCGCCCGAGTTCGAGCGCGCGCCCAGTCGATTCATGGCGAGGGCGAGGGTCTCGTGCGCCTCCTTCGAGATGGAGCCGAAGGACATCGCGCCGGTCTTGAAGCGCTTGACGATCTCGCCCGCGGGCTCGACCTCGTCGAGCGGAACGGGCTCTCCGGGCACGAAATCGAGCAGGCCCCGCAGCAGCCCCCCGTCGCGCGCCTCGTCGTCGGCGCGCCGCGCGAAGGCTTCGAAGCGCGCGAAGTCGGCCGAGCGTACGGCGTGCTGGAGCATGGCGAGGGTGCCGGGGTTCCACGCGTGGCGCTCCCCGTCGCGGCGCCAGCGGTAGAGTCCCGCGCCGTCGAGCGCGTCGCCGGCCACGGGAAGGCGCGTCGGGTCGAAGGCCGCGCGGTGCCGCGCGAGCACGTCGCGGGCGACCTCGTCGAGCCCGACGCCCCCGATGCGCGACGGCGTGGCGGTGAAGAACCGCTCGACGATCGCCTCGCCGAGGCCGAGCGCTTCGAACATCTGCGCGCCGCGGTACGACTGCACGGTCGAGATGCCCATCTTCGACATCACCTTGAGCACGCCCTTCTCGACGGCCTTGCGGTAGCCCGCGCGCGCCTCGTCGGCGCTCACCCCTTCGAGCGTGCCGTCGCGCACCATCGCGTCGAGCGTCTGGAGCGCGAGCCACGGGTTGACCGCGCCCGCGCCGTAGCCGACGAGCATGCAGACGTGGTGCACCTCGCGGGCCTCGGCGGTCTCGACGATGATCCCGCAGCCCTGGCGCAGCCCCACGGCGGCGAGGTGGCGGTGCACCGCGGCCACGGCCAGCAGCGCGGGCACCGGCGCGTGCGAGCGGTCGACGCCGCGGTCGCTCAGCACCAGCAGCGTCGCGCCGTCGCGCACGGCCCGCTCGGCGTCGCGCTGCACGCGCTCGATGGCGCGCTCGAGGCGCTCGCCGGGCGTCGAGGCCCCGCCCACTTCGAACACGAGGCTCACCGTGGCGGCGCGCAGGCCCTCGCGGTCGAGGGCGCGCACGCGCTCGAGCTCCTCGTCGGTGAGCACGGGCGAGCGCACCTGGAGCTTGCGCGCGTGGCCCGGAGACTCTTCGAAGAGGTTGCTCTCGGGGCCGAGGTGCGACACGAGCGACATCACCAGCCGCTCGCGGATCGGGTCGATCGGGGGGTTGGTCACCTGCGCGAAGAGCTGGCGAAAGTACGCGTAGAGGAGCTGCGGCCGCTCGCTGAGCACCGGCGGCGGCGCGTCGTTGCCCATGGAGCCCACGGCCTCGTCGCCGCGGGCCATGGGGGCGAGCACGACGCGCAGGCACTCCTGCGTGTAGCCGAAGGCGCGCTGGAGGCGGGCGCGCGAGGCGTCGTCGGGGGGCGGCGAGGAGAGGGGCGAGGGGGCGAGGTCGTCGAGGCGCACGAGGCGCTCGGCGACCCAGCGGCCGTAGGGGCGCCGCGAGGCGATCTGCGATTTGATCTCGACGTCGTCGACGATGCGCCCGCGCGCCGTGTCGACGAGGAACATCCTGCCGGGCTGGAGGCGGTTGCGGGCGACGACGCGCTCGGGCGCGAGCTCGAGGGCGCCCGACTCCGAGGCCATCACCACGAGGCCGTCGCGGGTGACGGCGTAGCGCGCGGGGCGCAGGCCGTTGCGGTCGAGCACGGCGCCCACGAGACGTCCGTCGGTGAAGGCGATGCACGCGGGGCCGTCCCAGGGCTCCATCACGCACGCGTGGTACTCGTAGAAGGCGCGGCGCGCGGGGTCCATGGCCTCGTGCGCCTGCCACGCCTCGGGGATCATCATCGAGACGGCGTGCGGCAGCGAGCGCCCGCTGTGCACCAGGAGCTCGAGCACGTCGTCGAACATGGCCGAGTCGCTGCCGCGCTCGTCGATGATGGGCAGGAGCTTCTGCACGTCTTCGCCGAACACGGGGGCGCGGAGCACGGGCTCTCGCGCGGCCATCCAGCGCACGTTGCCGCGCAGGGTGTTGATCTCGCCGTTGTGCGCGATGCGGCGGTAGGGGTGCGCGCGCGACCACGAGGGGAAGGTGTTGGTCGAGAAGCGCTGGTGCACGAGCGCGAGGGCCGTGAGCGCCCGCGGGTCGGCGAGGTCGCGGTAGAACCGCGGGAGCTGCTCGGGCGTGAGCAGGCCCTTGTAGACCACGGTGCGCGTCGAGAGCGAGGCGACGTAGGGGGCGTCGTCGCCGTCGGGCGCGATGGCGCGCCACGCGGCCTCGATGCGCTTGCGCACCACGTAGAGCTTGCGGTCGAGCGCGGCGTCGTCGGCGGGCAGCGCGCCGGGGCCCACGAGAAGCTGCGCGATCGCGGGCATCGAGCGCCGCGCCGCGGGCCCCGCGGGCTTCGGGTCGACGGGCACCTCGCGCCAGCCGAGCACGCACTGCTCCTCTTCGACCACGACGCGCTCGGCCGCGGCGACGCAGCGCGCGCGCAGGGCCTCGTCGCGGGGCAGAAAGAGCATCCCGAGGCCGTAGGTGCCGGGCGGGCCGAGGGAGATGCCGTGGCGCGCGACGTCCTCGGCGACGAGCTCGTGAGGGATCTGGATGAGCACGCCCGCGCCGTCGCCCGTGAGGGGGTCGCTCGCGGCGGCGCCGCGGTGCTCGAGGTTCTCGAGCACGGTGAGCGCCTGCGTGATCACGTCGTGGGTGCGCGCGCCGTCGATGTGCGCGACGAAGCCCACGCCGCACGCGTCGCGCTCGGTCGACGGGAGGTACAGGCCCTCGCGCGCGGCGCGCCGGCGCTCACGCTCGGAGACGGGGTTCGGGGGGCGTCGCCTGGTCATCGGTCGGCCTTCGCTCGTCGGGTCTTGCGGGGTGGGGGGTCGCCCTCGCGCGCGGGCGGGGCGGGGAGCTCGATGCGCTGGCGCTCGACGAGCGTGTCGAGCACCACCATGGTCTCGGTGCGCGCCACGCCCGGCAGCTCGCGCAGCGCCTCGATGAGCCGGTGCAGCGACGCGGTGTTCTCGGTGCGGATCTTCACGAGCAGCGTGTGGCGCCCGGTGACGTGGTGCACCTCGAGCACCTCGGGCATCGCGCGAATGGCCCGCTCGAAGCCCCCGATGCTGCGCGGGTGGTCGATGCCCACGCCGATGAACGCGCCGATGTCGAGCCCCGCCGCGCGCGCGTCGAGCACCGCGTGGTAGCCGCGGATCAGCCCCGCCCGCTCCATCCGCCGCACGCGCTCGAGCACCGTCGGCGCCGAGAGCCCCACGCGCTCGCCCAGGCTCGCGAGGCTCTGCTTGCAGTCCTCTTGAAGGCCGTCGAGCAGCGCCCGGTCGGCCGCGTCGAGCTCGATCGGACGGGTGGGCGCGCGCGTCATGGCGCGTTGGGTGTAGCCGCCCGCGACGCGCCACGTCAACAAGATCGTTCAGCGATATCGCTCGTTGACAACGGTGCGTTCGGAGAGCGCGAATGTGCGCCGAACAATATTCGGATGTGTGCGGCTCCATGGCGCGTCGCGCCGAAGGTCCTTCGACGGTGGCTCAGCGCGTCGCGCGGAGGCGCTCGAGGTGCCAGCGGCACAGGTCGGCGAGCGCGCGGTCGTCGCCCATCGCGCGAAAGGTCGCGTACGCAGGCGGGGGGAGGTCTCGCACGCGGAGCGAGGTGCCTTCGAAGGCCTCCGCGTTGAGCGCCCACACGCGCTCGGAGAACTCCCTCGCGTGCTCGGGCGCGAGGCTGCACCGCGCCGCGGGGTCGGCGTAGGGGAGCGCGTAGGGCGCGCGCCCGACGCCCCCGTCGGGCAGCGCGATCACCAGGCCCCCATCGTCTGCGCCGAGGAGAAGGTCGCGGCTGTCGGCCACGTCCTCGTCGTCGTCGTGCTCGACCGAGAGCCGCAGCGACGTGACGCGCACGCCCTCGGGCAGCATCGCGCGCACGGCCGCGAGCGTCGCGCCCGTCATGCGGTCGTCGTCGCGCAGCGCGTACGCGCCGGGCGCGATCGCCGCGAGCTGCTCCGAGAGCGGACGGGCGCCGGGGCGCGCGACGTGGCCGAGGGCCTCGTAGCCGCCCACCGCGTAGAGCCGGCTCACCGCGAGGTTCGTGCGCGCGGGGAGCATCGCGTCGAGGCTGATCACGTCGCCCTCGTCGCACGCATCGCCGAGCGGCGCCTCGCGCACGGTCGTGTACCTCTCGAAGAGCGCGCGGAGGCGCCGTTGAAAGCGCGCGAGGTCCACCGCCGCGAGCGTGCGCACCGCGCGGCGATCTTCGACGCGCAGCACGAGGCGCCTGCGCGGGGGCGGCGTCCACACGGGCGCGCGGAGCTCGCGCGACGCGGCGGTGTGATCGCCGTCGGCCCAGAGCGCGCGGGGGCTCCCCGCGAGGTGGTCGCGCCATCGGGCGCGCTCGGCGTCGGCGCCGGGGCGGCCGACCACGACGCACGCGCCACGCTCGGCGAAGGCGAGGGCGAAGCGGGCGTTGTCGCCGCCGCAGACGTAGACCACCTCGACGCGCGGGTCGACGCGGGCGCGCAGGTACGCGCCGAGCCGCGCTGCCACGTCGGTGAAGTTCACCGACACACGGCGGTAGAGGGCCTCCCACGGGTCGACCGAGAGCCACGGGCTGCCCTCGATCGCCTCGGCGCAGAGGCGCAGGCGCTCGGGCGCGGGGATCGCCGCGGCGCCGCACTTCATCGTCACGTACGCGTCGTGGCCCGGCGAGAGGTACCCCCCGATCACGTCGAGGCCCGCGGCGAGGCAGCGCTCGCGCGCGCGCTCCATCATCGCGAGGTGGCCCGCGTGCACCGGGCAGAGCGCGCCCGTCGTGACGAGCGCCACGGGCCGCGCGCCCGTCACCGGGAGCTTCGGCCTCGGCGTGCACGGCCAGTCGACGTCGTCGAGCGGCGCGTCGCGGTCGTCTTCGTCGAAGAAGAAGCCCGAGGCCCACACCGCGTCCTCGCCGCGGCGCTCGGCCAGCGGGCGGAGGTAGGGGTCTCGACGGATCTTCCAGTGCATCTACACCCGACCGTCGGGCACGGCCTCGTACACCACGTCGGCGCGGATGATCACCCGAGGGCCGGGGCCCTCCCACCGCTCGACGTCGTGGCAGACGCGGTGGTCGAACGCGAGCGCGTCGCCGCGCGAGGGCTGCACCCCGACGAGCACCTCGTCGTCGCGCGTGTCGCGCGCCCAGTCCGAGAAGTCGCGCGCTCGCGCGGGCAGCGACTCCTGGCCGTCGCGCACGAAGCGGGTCGCGCCCGAGCGCGGCGCGTCGGTGAGGTAGAAGACCACCGAGACGAGCGTGCGGCGCCCGTCGCCGTAGTCGTAGGCCGCGTCGTAGTGGCAGAGGTGCCGCCCGCCCGGCTCGTAGCGCATGAAGCGCAAGAGCGGCGAGAGGCCCACCACGCGCCAGCTCCGGTGGCCCGCGCGCTCGCTCGTCGCGAACCCGTCGGTGGGCGCCCATGCGTCGAGAAAGCGCACCGAAGGGACCGCGGGGCGCAGCCGCTCCCACAGCGCCGCGGCGAGCGCGGGCGACCACGCGGTCGCGCGCACCGAGCCGACGCCCTCGCTCTCGCGCACGCCCGTGACGCCCACGGGTTCGGCGCAGTTCGCGGCCTCCATCGCGGCGACGAGGCGCTCGCAGTCGGCCGCGGTGAGCACCGCGCGCGCGCGGGCCGCGAAGCCGCAGGGCAGCGCGATGTGCTCCTCCGCGGGCAGCGCGTCGATGGGGTCGAGCGCGATCGCCGGAGGCTCCCACGCGCCGGGGATCGCGCCCGCCCGAGGGCGTCGCTCGTCGCGCCCCGCGAAGGGCTCGTCGCGCCATCCGCCGGGCACTCCCCGAGGCATCACGTCGAGGTGCACCGCGGGCGACCCCACGCGGTATTTGTGGCGGTTCAGCGCGTGGTGGCGCTCGACGGCCGCCGCCGCGCGCTCGCCCGCGAGCGACGGGTCGCGACCGAGCTCCCGCAGCCGCAGCACGGCCTCGACCTCGTCGTAGCTGGCGCCGATCATCTCCTCGTCGGAGCGTCCGTCGAAGACGTCGCCCGAGGGCGTGGCGTCGACGATCTGTCGGGGCACGCCGAGCCGCCGCGCGAGCTCGCGCACCTCGGATTTGTGCAGGTCGGAGATGAGCTGGAGGTCGACCGTCCCGTCCGACGCCTTGCCGAAGAAGCCCAGGTACGCGCCCTCGTCGCGGTTGGTGGTGCCGGCGACCACGGCGCGGTGGCCGTGCGCGCGCAGCAGCGCCGCGGCGCCGTAGAGGGCCGGCGTGCGCATCACGCTGAGGCATTGCCCCTCGGACCACGCGTCGAAGCGCAGGCCCGACGCGCGCTCGAGGGAGGTGATCGCGCTCGCGAGCGCGCCGGTGAGCGGCGCCTCCCACGCTTCGACGCCGAGCGCGCGGGCCACGAGGCGGCCGCGCTCGGTGGCCTCGGCCTGCCGCGTCGCGCCGCGTCCCTCGACGGGCATGAGCAGCGCCACCACGCGACGGAGCGGTGACGCCTCGCGGCCCATCGCCATGCGCAGGATGGCGAGGGTGAGGGCCGAGTCGACGCCGCCGCTCACGCCGACGACGGCCGCGTCGAGGTCGTTCTCCGCGAACCAGCGGGTGAGGCGCGAGAGCTTCGCGTCGAGCACCTCGTCGGGGTCGAAGCCGCGCGAGGCGCGGAGGCGTGCGAGCAGGCCGGGAGGCATCGTCGGCCGCGGAGCGTATCGCACGACGTCGACCGGGGCCTCGCTCACCGCGCTGTCGCTGTGATCGAGGCCCCGGTCTTGATGCGTGGTAAGAGGATAGCGGCGACTACCTCTGGCGTGGGGGGGACCGCCGGCGCCGCCGCTTGCCCACCACTAGAGCAGCCCGTGTGCCAGCGCCCCGCGAGCGCGGAACGCCCACGAATCCGAGGCTCGGCCGAGGCGCGTCGCGCGCTACGCATTGCAGCCGCGAAGCGCGGCATTTCACGGGTGAAATCCCGCATGGGAGCGCGGAAACCGCCGCCCCGGTGACCCCTCGCGCCGGGTGATACGCTCGCGCCGATGGCCTTTCGTACGAGTCCGGCGATCTTTGCGCTCGGCGTCGTGGCGTGCGCGGGCGCGACACCTGCGCCGGCTCGCCCCGTGACACCGCGCGTGCCGCCCATGACGGTGATCGCGCCCATCGTGAGGGGCCTCGCGCGCGAGACGGAGAGCATCCGCGGCCTCGCGTTCACGCGCGAGGTGCCGGTGCGCGTCGAGACCGAGGGCGAGGTCATCGAACACCAGCGCGACGAGCGCGCCTCGAAGGAGACCGACGCCGAGGCCGAGGCGCTCGAGGGCGGCGTCGCGGCGGCGCTGGGCATGGTGCCCGAGGGCGTGCAGCTCTCCGACGCGCTCGCGCGCTTCGTCGGCGCCGAGGCGCAGGGCTACTACGACCCCGACGAGCCGGCGCTGGTGCTCACCGCGCGCGAGGCCGCGTCGATCACCTCGCCCGGCCCCGACGGCTACGAGGCCCGCGCGACGGTGGTGCACGAGCTCACCCACGCGCTTCAGCACCAGCACTTTCCGGGGCGCGTGACGGCCGGGGCCGTGCGCCCGCCCGACGCGAGCGACGCCGCCCGCGCGCGCCTCGCGCTGCTCGAAGGAGACGCGACCGTGGTCGCGATGGAGTGGGCCGCCCGCCGCCGCGCCCGCCCGCTGCTCGGCACCGGCGAGCTCGTGCCGCGCGTCGTGCGATGGGCCGAGGGCGCGCAGGTGCTCACCGAGGCCGACGTGCCGACCTACCTCGCCGCGAGCGCCGAGGTGCCCTACGAGCTCGGCGCCGTGGGCGTCGCGCGCATGTACTCGATGGGCGGCTGGACGCGCGTCAACGCCGCCCTCGCCGCCGCCTCGCTGCGCGCCGCGAGCGTGCTGCATCCCGAGCGCGCGCCCGTGACCTTCGTCGACGTCGAAGCTCCGCGCGACGAGGCGCTCGAAGCCGCGGGGATGCGCCGCACCGAGGTGCGCTCGCTCGGCGAGGTCGAGCTGCTTCTCCTGCTCGAGCGCGCGATGCGCCGAGAGCGTGCGGGAGAGCTCGCCGCCTCGTGGCGCGGCGACGCCTTCGCGCTCTACGAGGGGGGCGGCCGCGTGGCGGCGCGATGGACCGTCGCGCTCGCGTCGCCGCGCGAGGCCGCCGAGGTGGTCGGTCGGCTCGCAGGGACCGCCGCGCGCTGGCGCAGAGAGGGGTGCCCGAGCGTCGCGGGCGGCACCGCCGCGCAGTGCCCCGTGGAGCTCGTGGCGGAGGGTGAGCGCGTGCTCCTGCTGCGCGGTGCGGTGCGGTGAGCGCGAGCGACGGAGTGCGCCAGGGACGTTGTCGATGCGCTCGCCGCGGGTCACTCACACCGGGGCGCGCAACGGCGCCCACAGCACGTGAAGCCCGCCGGGCAGTCGGTGTCCACGTGACAGAGCACATGGGCGGGTTCATCGCAGCGATCGGAGCAGCTCGACTCCCGTTCCCATGGAGCGAGGGACCGATCACAACAGATGCCGCCGCAGCGCCCGCAATCCTCCGGTCCGTCGCACTGGGACTCGCCGAACTGACAAGGGCCCCACCGCCTGCGGTTGCAAACGTAGGCCACGACCGGGGCGCTGAAGCAACAGATGTCGCCCGGTGAGAGGCCGCACGGCATGCCGTCGAGCCCAGGTGTGCACAGGGTCAGGGCTCCAGGCGGTCCCCACGGTGAATCCGGCGGCGTCGAGTCGGGGATTGCGCACGCACGCTCGGGGCGGCCGTCCTCTGCGTCGAGGCGATCGTCGTCGGAGGCATCGACGGCCCGCATCTCGGCGACGACGTCGAAGGGATCCGCCGCGTCGGTGTCGACGCCAGCGTCGACGACGGCCTCGTCGAGATCGGTCGTCGCGTCGACGGCCCCGCCTCGCGCCTGAGTGACGACCTCAGAGCAGCTGGTGATGTACAGCGCGACGGCCGCGCAGAGGCACCGTCGTGCGCCGCTGCCGACCGTGTCGCGTACCAAGGCGCCCACCGTGGTGACGGTACACCCGCTCGGTCGCGGAGGTGCGTCGATGTGCTGGTGTCTCGGTGCGTCCATGGGTTCGTCGAGCCACGCACGTTGACGGTAGATGCGAGCGTCGCGTCGCCGCGCCGGGTTCGCGGTCGTTCCATGCGTTCGTGCCGCGAAGGTTGTCGATGACCGCGAGCGTCGCGTCGGGTTCGCGGTCGTTCCATGGGCCGTGCGTGGTCGCGCAGGTTGTCGATGACCGCGAGCGCCGCGTCGCCGCGCCGGGTTCGCCGTGGTTCCATGCGGTCGTGCCGCGTGCGTTGTCGATGATCGCGAGCGCCGCGTCGCCGCGCCGGGTTCGCCGTGGTTCCATGCTGTCGTTGCACGCCGCTCACCCGGCGCTACCGAAGGTGGATCGCCCGGTCGAGGACCGGGCTCCGGGGGATCACGTGACATGACCGTCTGACCTTGCGCCCCTTGCGCCCCTTGCGGTTTCGCCGCCCGTCGTTCGCCCCGTTCGCTTCGGATGCGTGAGCTGGCTCCGTGGTCCCCGAAGCCCGGCTCCGCCGGGCGGCCCCTCCTTCGGTAGCGCCGGGTGAGCGGCATGTGATGGACGCATGGAACGACCGCGAACCCGGCGCGGCGACGCGGCGCTCGCGGTCATCGACAACCTGCGCGACCACGCACGGCCCATGGAACGACCACGAACCCGGCGCGGCGACGGTCGCACTCACCGACCACTCGCGCAACATGCCCTGCGTACCAGACCCGTCGCGCCCCCGCTCGAGAACCTGACCGCCCCCACGACGTCAGTCCACGTCGCGCAGGCCGGGGAAGCGCACCGCGCCCGACGCCGGCACGTCGATCTCCGCGCGGCCGTCGCCGCCGAGGATGCCCATGTACTCCCGCCCGTCGTCGGTGCGCAGCACGAAGTGCTGACCGGCCATCGGGCGCCCGCGCTCGTCGGAGAGCGACACGCGCGTGGGGTCGGCGTGCGGGTCGTCGACCCGGTCGCGCGCCGACGCCGGGGAGTTGAGCAGCACCTGCGCGCCGTCGACCGCGGCCTCGGTGCTCAGCGCCACGCCCGCGCCCTCGGAGCGCGCCAGCACGCGCCGCCCGCGCACGGTCACCTGCTCGCCCGCGGCCACGCGCACCTCTCCCTCGGTGAGCGTCACGCGCGCGTGGCCCGACGAGAGCCGCACCTCGGGCGCCACCAGCTCGATGCGCTCGGGCGTGATGCGCAGCGCGCTGCGCCCGACGGTGAGCGTGATCGACGCGTCGGCCGAGAGCGTGAGCTCGCGCGTGGCGTGCAGCGTCGCGCGGTCGTCGGCGTAGAGCGCCCAGGTCTTCGGCGCGTCGTGGTCGCCCACGCGCGTCACGGCGTGGCCCCGCACCGTGCTCGTGGCGTCTCCGCGCACCTCGTCGTCGCGCGCGCCCGACACCTCGCGCCGCTCGCTGCCGCGCACGGCCCGCCGCGCGTCGCCGCCCACGGTCTCGTCGAGCGCCGCCTCGACGTGCGCGCGCAGGTCGCGCCCCACGCGCGTCACGGCGTCGCGGCCCACGTCTTCGTGCAGGTCGCCCGCGGTGGTCACCCGCTGCTCGCCGCGCACGTTCACGTGCAGGTCGCGGTGAACGTCGGCGCGCTCGTCGCGCAGCACCTCGCGCGCGTGGTCGCGGCCGACGCGGGCTTCGAGGTCGCGCTCGGCGCGCACGCGCAGCACCTCGGCGCCCGCGGCGTCGTCGAACGAGAGCTCGCTGTGCCCCTCGGCCCCGATCGTCGCCGTGCGCCACCCGCTGCGGCCGCGCTCCTCGGGCAGCGCGAAGGGCGGCGGCTGCGCGCCGTTGTAGACCGAGCCCGTCACGATGGGGCGGTCGGGGTCTCCGTCGAGAAAGGTCACCAGCACCTCGGAGCCCACGCGCGGGATGAACTGCGCGCCGAAGCGCTGCCCCGCCCACTGCTGCGCGACGCGCACCCACGCGGTGCGCCCGGCGGCGTCGCGGTCCCAGTGGAAGCGCACGCGCACGCGGCCGTGCTCGTCGGTGTGCACCGACTCGCCCGCGGGGCCCACCACGGTGGCCGTCTCGACGTGCGCGGTCGGCCTCGCCGCGCGCGGCGGCCGCAAGAGCACGCCCGCGGGCACGCACCGGAAGCGGTTGCGGTACACGGCCTCGCCAGGGGGAGCGCCGTCGCGCGCGAGCTCGGGCACCGACCCCTCGTGCGCGACCTCGACGGCCGCGTACGCGCGGTTGAACTCGTGCAGGGGGTGCCCCTCGAGCGCGAGGCGCGCGCCCGGCGCGAGCGACCGCACGTTCGACTCCCCCTCGCACACCAGGGCGCGCGAGCGCTCGCGCTCGAACGCGACGCGCGCGCCGCCGCGGTCGCGGTCGTCGGTCGACGCGTCGGCGTGGTGGTCGTACGTCTCGAGCCCCAGGGCCTCGACGGGGCCCGGCGCGCGGCCGCGCGCGTCGAGGGTGCTCGCGCTCACGTCGACGGGCGCGTCGGGGCGGCGAAAGTCGAACCCTCTCCACGCCGCGCGCGTGGGCCGCACGGCCGCGCGCTCGCTGAAGCGCGTCACGCGCTCGCCGAAGCCCGACGTCTCGTCGGGGTCGAAGGGCGCGGCGAGCGAGCCCGCGGGGTAGCGCTCGGCGCGGTCGAAGAGCGTCACCGACTCGCGCGGCGGCGGGGCGCCGTCGGCGGGCCCCTCGGCGAAGGCCGTGACGCCCGCGAGGTCGGCGCGCGTGGCGTCGGCGTCGCCCTCGCCGTCGAGCGCGGTCGAGACGCGGTACGCGATGCCGTGCTCGGCGAGCAGCCGGTGCACGAACGCGAGGTCGGTCTCGCGGTGCTGCACGCAGCAGTCGAGCAGGGGGTAGCGGCGGTCGAGCGCGAACGCGACGTCGACGCCCGCGCCGCGCAGCACCGTGCCCGCGACGGCGACGGCGCTCATGCCCTGAAACACCCGGCTCCCGCGGCGCTGCGCGAGCAGGGCCACGCGCGACGCGAGGCGCACGCACACGAGGCGGCGGTCGCCGCGCGCGGCGCTCCCCTCGACCCGCTGCGAGACGACCACGCCGCCGACGTGGCGCGCGTCGCCGCTCGCGAGGCGCAGCGAGAAGGTCGCGTCGCGCCCGAGGAGCGAGCCCTGCGCCTCGGCGACCCTGCGCGCGGTGACGAAGCGCAGGTCGAACACGTGCGGCCGCGACAGGCGCTCGCGCCCGCGAAACGACGCGACCTCGAACGCGTGCGAGAGGCCGGCGACCTGCAAGAGAAAGGGGTGCGACGGGAGGGGCGCGTTCATGTCCTGGCCTCAATCGCCGATGACGACGGTGCTCGACGCGACGACGACCGAGCCCGCGGGCGCGTCGCTGGGGTCGTTGCAGGTGTCGGCCGCGTCTCCGTGGCGCGCCGCGGGCCGGTCGTCGACCTTCACCGTGCGCGACGCGACGCGCACCGTGGCGCGGTTCGACGGCGGCCGTTGGAACGCCCCCACGGGCGCCACGTGCGCGGGCTCGTTGCGCGCGCCCGAGCCGTCGGTCGCCGCGCGCCGCTCGTCGTAGCGCACGGTCTCGCTGAGCCCCTCGCCGAGCGCGCCGCGGAAGGGCATCGCCGTGGGCGTGGGCGCGGGGCCCGCGGGCGAGGGGACCATCACGACGTGCGTGTCGGTCGCGACGACGAGGTCGCCTTCGGAGGCAGCGCGCGCGCCCATGCTCGCCGCCCTCGTACCACGCCGC
This sequence comes from Polyangiales bacterium, assembly GCA_039809605.1. Classification (GTDB taxonomy): domain Bacteria; phylum Myxococcota_A; class Polyangia; order Polyangiales; genus CAISKJ01. Next base: position 17,276 of record JBDHVF010000039.1, read on the forward strand.
GGCGCGGGCGGTGAAGCGCGATCACGCGCCGTGCGCGCGTCGCAGCGCGTCGAGGGTGGCGCGGTCGAGCGCGTCTCCGTCGCCGAGGCGGTGGTCTCGCTTGAACGCGCGCAGGGCGTCGAGGTGGTCCTCGTCGCGCGCGGGCGCGCCGTCGTGAGAGAGCGGGTAGTAGCCGAGGTTCGCGAGGCGCTGGCGCGCGCCGCCGGGCTCGTCGAGCGGGTCGAGCTCGCCCGGCCGCACGCGCAGCTCGATCGCGCGCGCCTCGACGAAGACGGGCACCTCGCGCGCGCCGAGGGGAACTTCGAAGTCGATCATCCCGTCGGGGCCGCTGGTGACGAAGAAGGGCTCGCCGTCGGGCGGCGCGACCTTGCAGCGCAGGCCGGCGAGGGGGCCGTCGGCGTCGCGCAGCGCGAGCTTCACGCGCGCCGTCGTGCGCCGCGCGACGTAGTCGTTGCCGTCGCGGTGCGCGAAGCGGCCGTGGGGCGAGGGAGACTTGGGCACGTGCAGCACGTCGCCCGGCGCGAGCATCGCGGGGTCGTGGCGGCGCTCGCGCAGGGCGCGGTTGCGCGGGTCGTTCCACACGAGGGGGGCGTCGAAGCCGAAGCGCTCGGCGAGCTGTTCGAGGTGGTCGCCCTGGCGGACCACGTACGGCGTCCACGACATCGCCGCGGAGGGTCGCGGCCGGGGCGAGGGGAGTCAATCGGGAACGTTGGCCTGGGGATCGATCAGGTTCGGGTGCTCGCGCACGTGGTCGACCGTGGGCGCGCGGCTCGGGCCGAGGATGAACGACAGCTCGGCGTCGACGAAGCCCTTGTCACGAAGGCTGTTCCACGCGTCGATGCGCGCCGGGTCGCCGGGCGGGAACGCCGGGAACGTCGCGCCGCCGAGGTCGTCGAGGCTCGCGCGCAGCGCGATGAGCGCGGTCACCGCGGGCGGACGGGGGTCGCGGTCGCGCAGCGTCGCGACGTCGTCGTGGTTCCAGATGGCTTCGACGAGCGTCCAGGCGGCGTGCCACGCGGGCTCGGGGTGGCGCACCTCGAGCCAGAAGCGCGGGTTGAGCGTGGTCACGATCGAGTTCGTGGCGAGCGCGACGGCCGCGAGGACGTCGAAGGGCGGCGGCGCGAGCGTGGCGTAGGTGACCGCCGCGGACGCGAAGTCGACGAGCGCGCCCGTGCGCTCTCCGTCGAGGAACACCAGCGCCCCGTGGGCCGCCGTGGCGATCGCGCTCACGGTCGTGAAGGGCTCGGGGATCCACCACGCCTCCCTCACCGACCGGCGGACGTTCCAGCGCTCGAGCATGCCGCGGAGGTAGCCTCTCAGGTCGGCGATCTCGGGCAGGTCTTCGGCCAGCACCGTCGAGGCCCCCGACGCGAGGGTGACGCCCGTGCTCCCCAGCGCTTGAACCCGGTCCGCGGCACGAACGCGCGGCGGGTCTGCGAGGGCGTCGCTCACGGACGCGATCATCGAGACCACGTTCAGGAGCAGCAGCGTCGAGTTGAGCAGGCGGTACCCCTCGGGCAGCCGGTCGAGGCGCGCGGCCCTCGCCCGAGCGAGGTCGACGCGCGCGCGCAGCGCGGTGACCTCACCCTTCGCGAGGGAGCGCAGCGGCCCTTCGAACGATTGACGCACCTCGTCGGAGGCGGGCGCCATCCACGCCACCCACTCCCCGATCACGCTCTCGAGCGTCGTCGGCCCGAGCGCGACGGGCTCGCCTCCCGGGCGGCGCGAGAGCATCTGCGCGGGCGTCGTGCCGAGGGCGATGAATCCCACCGTGAGCAGGTGCGTCGCGAGCGAGGGCGGGCCCTGGAACTCGGCGAAGATCGACGTCATCGTCGAGAGCGCCAGGTTGAAGCGATCCTCGATCATCAGCGCGGTGTCGGGCACCGCGGGCGGGACCTCCGACGCCGCGGGGAGCTCGACGCCGCCCGACGGCGGCGCGCTGCACGCCAGCTCCGCGCAGGCGTGCGCCAGCGGGCACTGCGAGCCCGCGCTGCGCGTGCGCATCGCGTGGAGCGCCGCGAGCATGCGGTCGACCGCCTCGCCGCGGTGGCGCGGGTGCACCGCGACCTGCGTGAGCGCGTTGGTGAGCACCTCGGCGAGCGCCAGGGCGAGCGAGACCGATCCGCCCCTGACGTTCACGGCTCTCGTCGCCCACGGGCCGAGGTGCGCGATGGCGTCGGCGAGGGCGGCCGACGTCGCGCGCTCGTAGAGGCGGTTCGCGAGGCGCGCGCGGTCTTCGAGCAGGTCGCGGCGCGCGTCGTCGAAGACCGACGTGACCCCGTCGCCCGCGACGCGGCGGGCCACGAGCGCGACGTGTCCGAGCACGACGTCGAGGTTGCTCGAGGGCCGGTAGTGCCGCTCGCCGAGGGCCTTCATGGCCACGACGAGGTCGCGCAGGCGCTTGATCGAGGCGGCGACGGGCGCGTGCTCGCGCCGCGCGCGTTCGACCGCGGCGTTGGCGCGCTGGAGCTCCAGCGTGAGCGCGCGCAGGTCGGCCACCTCGGCGACGAGCCACGCGACCCACGGCGGGTCGAGCACCACGGTCGCGACGTGACCGACCGCGGCGGGCACGACGCGTACGACCGCGCGCGGGCGCTGCGGCACGGTCACGTCGGCGACCTCCTGCAACGGGAACGCGCCGGGCGCGCGGTCGACGCTGGTCACGAACTCGACGAGCCGCTCGCGGCGCGCCTCCGGGTCGCCCGCGAACTGCCCGAGGTGGCGCGACACGTAGAGCTCGAGCTGGCGGCGGCGAAAGGCCGCGTTGCGCGGGTCGTCCCAGAGGTCCGACGGGGTGAGCGGGGCTCCGAGGTGGCGCGCGCGCCGTCTGTTCTCGACGCCGCAGAACGTGGCGAGGTCGGCGTGGTTGAGCGAGGTCACCTCGAAGGTGCCCGAGAGCTGCGAGGGTCGCAGAGGGAGGTAGATCGGCGACTCGCAGACCGGCGTGAAGGGCCGCCGAGGTGGGCGCCCGCGCAGGCCGGGCGCGAGCGAAGACAACGTTCCCGGCGTGCAACCGTGGCGCGAGGCGAGGTACGCGAGGTCGAGGTCGACCTCCGAGGGGGCGTACTCGACGAAGGCCGACGACGGAGAGGCGTCTGACATGGCGTCGCGGACCGTATCCGAGCGCCGCGCGCGGCGTCCACGGCGACGTGCGGCGGGCGGCGCGGGGGACGGTCGAGCGTCGCGGCGGCGAAGTGGCGTCGGAGAGGGTCGAGCGTCGGGTGAGAGACTGGCGCAGTGACCGAGGCGATGGTCGAGCATCGGGTGAGAGACTGGCGCAGTGACCGAGGCGATGGTCGAGCATCGGGTGAGAGACTGGCGAAGTGGGTGAGGCGATGGTCGAGCATCGCGGCGGAGCGTTCGCGCGGCGAAACGGTGGAGCGTACGTGGCCCGTCGCGCCGGGGCTCCGGCGCTAGATCCCGGTGCCCTCCATCTGGGTGCCGAGGTAGTCCCTGGCGCGATACCCGAGCGAGGTGATGTTCTCGTTGGTGCAGAGCAGGCCGGCCTTCACCGCGGTGCGGACCTTCAGGGCGTTGCGGGCGGGGGCGTTGCGGGGCGTCGTCTTCATGGTGCGTGGGCTCCTTGCGAGTTCGCCGGACGCATCGTCAACCGCCGTGCCGGCGCCTCGGCGCGTACGGCAGACCTCACAAGAACACGCATTTCGCGGCGATCTCGGCGGTCACGCAGCGGGCGTGGCGGCGACCGGGGTCGTCGATGTCGATCGGGTCCGTCGAACGGGCTCGACGGGCGGGCGCGACGAGCGGAACACCCCCAGCGCGTGCGGTGCGACCTCGCCGTGCGAGCGCAGCGCTCTGGCCGCGAGCGCCGCGAGGGTCGTCGCGCCCGCGCGCGGCCACGCCCCACGCGGCGCGTCACGCCCTTGCGCCGGGCCCCGGGTGCATCTGGGTGTGTTTCCGATCGTGCGCAGGCGTCCTGGTCGTCCGAGTGCGTGGTCGTCGCCGCCCGGGGTACGCCGGAGTC